>JAPPAR010000019.1 GCA_026705445.1 Candidatus Dadabacteria bacterium | reverse complement strand
GAGGTGATCCAGCCGCAGGTTCCCCTACGGCTACCTTGTTACGACTTCACCCCAATTACCAGCCCTACCTTAGGAACTTGCCTCCCGAAGGTTAGCACAGCTACTTCGGGCAGAACCGACTTTCGTGGTGTGACGGGCGGTGTGTGCAAGGCCCGGGAACGTATTCACCGTGGCAATGCTGATCCACGATTACTAGCGATTCCAACTTCATGCAGGCGAGTTGCAGCCTGCAATCTGAACTGAGACTAGCTTTGATGGGATTGGCTCACCCTCGCGAGTTTGCGACCCATTGTACTAGCCATTGTAGCACGTGTGTAGCCCAAGACGTAAGGGCCATGATGACTTGACGTCGTCCCCACCTTCCTCCGGCTTGTCGCTGGCAGTCTCTTCAGAGTGCCCACCCGAAGTGATGGCAACTAAAGATAGGGGTTGCGCTCGTTACCGGACTTAACCGGACACCTCACGGCACGAGCTGACGACAGCCATGCAGCACCTGTGATAACTGTTCCGGGCAAGCCCGGAACCACCACATACTTTCGTATAGGCTTAAGTTAACATGTCAAGTCTTGGTAAGGTTTTTCGCTTAGCATCGAATTAAACCACGTGCTCCACCGCTTGTGCGGGCCCCCGCCAATTCCTTTGAGTTTCAGCCTTGCGACCGTACTCCCCAGGCGGGATGCTTAATGCGTTAACTACGGCAGGGAGAATTAAATTCCCCCTACCTAGCATCCATCGTTTAGGGCGTGGACTACCCGGGTATCTAATCCGGTTTGCTACCCACGCTTTCGTCCCTGAGCGTCAGTACCAAGCCAGTTGGCCGCCTTCGCCTCTGGTGTTCCTCCCGATATCTATGCATTTCACCGCTACACCGGGAATTCCGCCAACCTCTCTTGGACTCTAGTCAGGCAGTTTTGGATGCAATTCCAAGGTTAAGCCTTGAGCTTTCACAACCAACTTGCCTGACAGCCTGCGGACCCTTTACGCCCAGTAATTCCGAGCAACGCTTGCCCCCTCCGTATTACCGCGGCTGCTGGCACGGAGTTAGCCGGGGCTTCCTCTGGAGGTACCGTCAAGACACAAGTGTCCCATCGTCCCTCCTGACAGAGGTTTACAACCCGAAGGCCTTCATCCCTCACGCGGCATCGCTGGGTCAGGCTTTCGCCCATTGCCCAATATTCCCCACTGCTGCCTCCCGTAGGAGTCAGGGCCGTGTCTCAGTCCCCATGTGGCCGTTCACCCGCTAAGGCCGGCTACCCGTCTTAGGCTTGGTAAGCCTTTACCTTACCAACTACCTGATGGGGCGTGGACTCATCCAAAGGCGATAAATCTTTTACCGCTGTATCCTTGGATACTGTGGTCTTATCCGGTATTAGCCCCGATTTCTCGGGGTTGTCCCAGACCCTAGGGTAGATTATCCACGTTGTACTCACCCGTTCGCCGCTTTACTCGCGACCGAAGTCACTTTCTCGCTCGACTTGCATGTGTTAGGCGTGCCGCCAGCGTTCGCTCTGAGCCAGGATCAAACTCTTCATAAGAATTTAAAAGAATTTACGGATACTGCTCTAGTTCGCCCGCTATCATCTGCTATTAAATTTTCAAAGATCAAGTTATCAAAATGGGTAGAGTATAGTACTCACCCACCGGAAATTGTCAATTTAAAAAGAACAAGAAAAACAAAACAACTTCAAACAAAAAAATGAAGGTGAGCCATCATACTAACGGACGGTTTTGCTTTGGCAAGGGTTTGGCGGAAATTTATTTTCGAAAGCCAAAAAGAGACGTTCCGGTTCTTTTTCACATTGCCCGGCGATTCCTCACCCAAGGTACATTTCCATGTGGAACTATCCGCAGCGAGGGATTTTTCGGGGTATCTGCTGTAAAGATCATCCAATGATATTCCGTCCGCGAGATAATCGTAGTATTCGTCTGGTACGCTTCCTAAAGGAAATTCTCGTAAAAATGCCTGAGTCCGAGGGTGTAGAGTACGCGTATTCTTCTGTTTTCAATGGATATGGCTGTTCTGAAGGCATATTTGCCACTGTCGGAAGGACATATCCCGGGTGATCGCATACCGCTTCACTCCGCCGTAGGTGGATACGTCCTTCACCAGTCCGTACTTCTCAAGCAGGGAAAGAGTCGTGTAGAACCGCCGCACCCTAGAGCGTCCACCCGTCCTGGAATCGAACTCTCCGTCCAAGCGTATAATTTCGATTCCCGCAGGGTACTCCCCCCGCTCGTTCTCTTTCTGAATCGCTTCCAGAAAGCGGTATGATCGGGCCTGCGTGTTCCAGATTCTCATTTACTTGTCCTTGTAACCGGCGGGGGAGAGTCTCCCCATTTCCTTGCCGGTATAAACGTCGTAGATTTTTATGTTCATACTCCATTTCTCCCTTTTGGGGAAAGCCATAAGGCAGTCTCGATAGATAGCCAAGACTGTTGCCACTGCCTGTTTGTCCCCCAGCGGCAAAATGTTCCATTTTTCGGGGGAAATATATCCGCCCTCGTAATCAGGGTCGCTTGGAGAAACGGTCTCGGATGTTGTATCGTAAACTATCCCCTCTTCTCGAAGTTCTCTTTGAAAGCCTAACACTCTCAGGTTCCTAGCCTTCAGTGCTTTTTCTGTTAACGTTTTCCCTAACCCCATTCCCGGCCCGCAGGAGTCAGGGTTTGCCTGTAAAGCCGCATTATGGGCTTTCTCCATGCACTGCCACCAAGCGTAAAGGTCTTTGCCTGCGTCAGGGCAATCGTTTCCTGCCCCCGCAACATGCGGGGAGAAAAACAAAAATGCAACTACAAAAATCAGTTTCAATAGCATTTTTCACCTTCTACAAAATTCCTCTGGTGTTGTATTTTTGAAAGATCACCCACCCATCTGGGCGATACGCCGCGTCATCCACTCCACAAACTTAGTCCGCGTCATGCCACGGCGGCGCGCTTCGCCGTCAATATAAGCTAGAACTCCCTCATCCAGCATAAAATTGGCACGTATGCTATGCCCTGAAAGACGGACAAGCGGTATCGAAACGAGCGCACTGCCGGCAGGAGTTTCAACTTCTTCGATCAAACTCGGAGAGATAAGCTCATCTCCGGTTTTTTCCGTCTCAATTACGTAGCCCCGAAGTGCTTCTTCGGCGTTTAACAACGCCTCGTCCACGGTTGATCCCATTGCTACAACGCCGGGAATATCCGGAAACGAAACACCGTAGGCTCCTTTTTCTCCGTCAATCAACGCGGGATATCTAACCATAACCGTATCCTATCCAAATATATTATCAGTCCATCCACCCTGCTTTCTTCGCTATGGAGCGGACAACACCCGGAGACACTTTTCTGTGTCGTGGCAAAGTAATGATTCCTTGAATGCTAGGGTGTTTATAGACATCGTGACCAGAACCATGACGTGCCAGATACCATCCATCTTTTTGCAGCCTGCGCCTGATCCGGTCAGTTCGAGTTTCCATACAATTATTTTCATCACTTAATCGTGCATATATATGTACAAAACTTACGATAATGTCAAACGGATGTTCTCTAAAAGCAAAAAGGTTTTAGCTTCAAGAGAGTGCAGAACAATGCCGGTTTCAAACTTCTCAAAAGCAACTCGTCTCTTGAATTTAAGAAACGAATACGTAGAATTTTCCTTTCAAAAATACCGAGGGATGGGGAAACCCCGCTGCGATCTCCCCGAAAACATGCAGAAAAAACCTCCCAGAATAAAAATCTACAATTCTCTTTCGCAGAAAAAAGAAGATCTCATTCCCTTTGAGGGAGACAAAATCCGTATGTATGTCTGTGGTCCCACGGTGTATGACTCCGCTCATCTGGGACACGCCCGCTCGGCGGTATCTTTTGACGTGATACAGAGATTTCTCAGATACACCGGCTACGACGTGCTGTTCGCGAGGAACTACACCGACATAGACGACAAGATAATAACCCGTTCAAACCAGGAAGGTGTAAGCTGCGATGAGATATCCGAGAAGTACATAAAGGAATACAGAGAGGACATGGCTTCGATAGGGGTTGAGACTCCAGACGTCGAGCCCCGGGTAACCGAGCATCTGGAGCAGATAATAGCGCTCATAGAGAAGATAATGGAAAAGGGCTTCGCTTACCGCTCGGGCAACAACGTCTTTTTCTCCGTAAGAAAATTCCCGGACTACGGAAAGCTCTCCTGCAGGTCGCTTGATCACATGCTTGAAGGCGTGAGAATAGACGTAAACGAGGAAAAGGAAGACCCCCTTGATTTCGCGCTCTGGAAGGAATCAAAACCCGGCGAGCCTGCCTGGAAAAGCCCGTGGGGAGACGGAAGGCCCGGATGGCACATAGAGTGCTCCGTTATGAGCATGGAGTATCTGGGAACGAATTTCGAGATACACGGAGGGGGAAAAGACCTCATCTTCCCGCACCACGAAAACGAGATAGCCCAGTCAGAGGCCGCCTCCGGAGAGCCGTTTGCAAAGTACTGGCTTCATAACGGCCTGATAAGAATAAACAAGGAGAAGATGTCAAAGTCCCTGGGGAACTTCTTCACGCTTTCTGAGGCAACAAAGAGATGGTCCCCGGAGGCCATAAGGCTCTTCTTCCTCTCGCACCACTACCAGAACCCGGCCGATTTCTCGGAAAAAAGCATGCATGACAGCGAGGCGGCGCTTGAGAGGATTTACCTTGCCCTGCTGAGAGCCGCAGAGGCGCGGGAAGCCAAGGGCTCTGACCCCGCACTTGAAAGTTCGATCCGGAAATTCGAGGAGGATTTTCACTCCTCGATGAGCGACAACTTCAATACTGCCGACGTGGTGGGAAGCCTTTTTGATCTGATACGCTCGATTAACAGGTCGCTTGACTCGGTGGGAAAGACTCAAAGCGCGACTCTCGCGCTTGAGAAGATAAAGGAGATATGCGGAGTGCTCGGAGTGCTCTCCGAGGAACCGGCCGAGTACATGGAGAAAAGAAAGTCCACCGCCAACCTCTCAGACATAGGCCCCTTTGAGATAGAGAAACTTATAGAGGAGAGAAACTCGGCCAGAGAAGAAAAGAACTGGAAAAAGGCCGATGAAATAAGGGACTACCTAAGTTCCAAGGGAATCGTGCTTGAAGACCGCCCGGGCGGCACCGACTGGAAAGCGCAGAGAACCTAGATATAGATTCCCATGTATTCCATGGCCCTCTTGACGTTCGCCGGGCTCTGGGTCTCACCCCTGCAGCTGTACCAGCAGGAAGTGCACTTGGTTTTTTCGTAAAGATCCGGTCTGTATTCGCTGTAGTGGGCAGCCACGGGCATTTCCGAGCAGCGTTTCAGGTGCCCGCTTGGGGTAACGTGTATCTGATTGATGCCGGCCAGACAGTCGGGGACGCTCCCCCTCTCGAAATAGCCCGGGATTTCCCTCAGGTAGTACTCGGTTGAGAGTATCGTTCCCTTCCACTTCTTTCGAAGCGCGATCAGTTCCTCTACAAGGTCACTTACCTTCGAGAGAGCTTCCCTTTTCACGAAGTGGTCTTCGTTGTTGGTTTTCATGACCGAGTAGGAACTGAAGGATATGGCTATGCCCCACTCCCTGGCTTTCTTCGCTATCTCGATCACCTCGTCGAGATTGTCTTCCATTATTATGGTGTTAAGCACGAGGCTTTTGTCGGGAAACCGCTCCGCCAGTTCGGGCAGGGTTTCTGACAGCTTTTTCCAGAGACCCGGAATGCCTCTGTATGTGTCGTGCTTTTCGCCCGGAAAATCAAGGGAAACGGCTATCTGATCCATCCCCGCGTCGAAGAGCTCTTCAGTTTTGTCCTCGGTAAGGAAATCTCCCTTGGTGACCATGGAAGTGAAAATGAATATGGAGCATCCCTTTATCTGTCTCACGATATCGGGAAGATCCTTCCTGATCATAGGCTCCCCGCCCGTGATAACCGTGACGAGGGGGTTTATTTTCTTTATTACGGGAGTGTAGTCAGAAAGACGCTCTTCGTGTTTTGTCTGCCAGTAGTCGCAGAAATCGCAGCGGGCGTTGCAAAGCTTTGTTATCTCAAGATTGAGGAGTTTCGGCCTTCCGGTGGCCTTTATGTAGAAATATTTTAATGTGCCGTTTAGGGCCTGTCTTGGATGTATCATAAACTCTATCCTTCCCATTTATTATAAATTATCCGTGTGATTTACCAAACACTTACGCAAAACTGTATAATTAATGAAGAAACCAAGGGGAGGTAAAGCACTTGTCGGTAAAAACAATAGAAGTTGAAATCTACCAGTGTGATCACGTAAGTCCCGGAGGGGAGCAGTGCGAACTTTCGGGAGAAAGAAACCAGATCAAGCAGTGCGTCAGGTGCGGAATGGATATCTGCAGTCGCCACTACCAGCTGATCACGGTTAACCGAAGCGGCAGTACCCTTCTTTCCTATTATTTCTGCTTTGATCACGCCGAGGAATTTATCAGCGCGCATATAGAAAACCTCGGAGATACAAGACCCACCGGAGCAGGCGGTATGGGGAAATAGGCAAATCCGGGGGACCAGTCCCAGAGAACCATGAAACTCTCGACCAAGCAGATCTCAAGGGAAATAGACCGAAGGACGATTGAGGAATTCGGAGTTCCGGGCGTCGTGCTGATGGAGAACGCCGGAAGAGCCGTGGCGTCGGTCATCCTCGCCGAGTGTCCCTCCGCAAAGAAGATGGCGGTTATCTGCGGCGCCGGAAACAACGCCGGGGACGGTTTCGTAATCGCGCGCCATCTTATTTCCTCGGGAAAGGAAATAAGCGTCCACATCACAGAGAAAAAGGAACGCTACAGAGGTGATGCGAAAACGAACCTCGACTCGCTTCTCGAGATCGAAGCCGACGTAAGGGAGCTCGGCGGAAAGCTTCCCAGGATAAAGGATACGGAAGTCATAGTCGACGCCATCTTCGGTACCGGGCTCGACAGGAAGGTGGAAGGATTTTACGAGAAACTCATAAAATTCATAAACCGCCAGAGCGCCCGGCGCATTTCCGTCGATATACCCTCGGGACTTGACGCCGATACGGGGCGCCCTCTCGGGGCAGCGGTGCAGGCCGACGTTACCGTCACATTCGCCCCGGCTAAACTCGGGATGTGCATTCACCCGGGAGTGGATTACTCGGGAAAACTCTGCGTAACGGACATAACAATCCCCAAGACGCTTTGGGAGGATCTTCCCCTTGAACTTCTCACGTTTCAAAAATGTCGGGGCCTCATTAAAAAAAGGGCCGCCGATTCACACAAGGGAACCTACGGACATCTTCTCGTGCTTGCAGGTTCTCCGGGAAAAAGCGGGGCTGCGGTCCTCTCTGCTGAGGCAGCCCTTCGCGCCGGAAGCGGACTCGTAACCCTAGGGGTTCCAAAAAGCATATCCCCGGCTGTTGAGGAAAAGACAACCGAGGTAATGTCCGTTTCGCTTAAGGACTCAAAGGACGGAACCTTCCATCCCGACGCCTACGAAGAGGTGCTCCGGGAACTTGAAGGCAAAAAGACGGCGCTTGCCGTCGGCCCCGGGATATCGACCTCCAAAAGCGCAGGGAAGTTTCTTGAGAAGGTGATAACCCAGTGCGAAGTGCCGGTCACGCTCGATGCCGACGCTCTTAACATAATTTCAAAGAACCCCGAGATTCTAAGGAAAACGAAAATTCCCGCGATAACAACCCCGCACCCAGGGGAAATGGCAAGACTCTGCGGCGTAAGAACAAAACAGGTGCAGGATGACCGCGTCGGGATCTCGACCCGTTTTTCCGAAAAATACGGCTGCTACGTCGTTCTTAAGGGAGCGAGAACGGTCGTCTCCACCCCCGGCGGGGAGGTGTTCATAAACCCGACCGGAAATTCCGCCATGGCCACGGCCGGAACCGGAGACGTGCTTACGGGAATAATCGGGGGACTCGCGGCCCAGGGATACGACCCCCTTCAGTCCTGCCTGCTCGGCGTCTTCCTCCACGGCCACGCGGCCGACCTTCTTTTAGATGAAACGGGCACCGCGGGCTTTACCGCCTCTGAAATATCGCGTAAAATCCCCGCTTCAAGAAATTCCGTCATCTCATCCACGGAAGAAAGGCATTTCGCCACGGTAAGATAGTTCCCATGGACCCCGCATTCCTACTAGAAGTAAGCAAACCCGAGCAGACTATGCTTTGCGGCGAGATAATGGGGAAACTCATACCCCGGGGCTCCGTAGTGGGACTCACGGGAGATCTCGGGGCGGGAAAAACGGTTTTTGCCAAGGGCCTTGCCCGCGGCCTGGGAATAGAGGAGGAACCCAACAGCCCCACATTCGTCATAATGAACTGCTACGAAGGCAGCGTGCCTCTTTTTCACTTCGATGTCTACAGACTGTCTGGCGGGGCGGAGTTCGAGGATACGGGCTATGAGGAATTTTTCTACGGAGACGGAGTTTCCGTCGTGGAATGGGCGGACAAGGTGCGGGATGTATTACCGGGAAACGCTGTTATAATTGATATCCAATTCCCGCCCCGAGGGGATGAGGAATCGAGAACAATAAAGGTTGCAGGTAAGGGAAAATGGCTCTTGTCGTTCAGAAATACGGCGGAACAAGCGTTGCTAGCATCGAGAAAATAAGGCGCGTAGCCGAGCACATCGTAGCAACGAAAAAGAAGAAAAACGACGTGATAGCGGTGGTTTCCGCCATGGCTGGGGAAACCGACAGGCTGGTCGGCCTCGCAAAAGAGATAATGGATCCTCCCGATGAAAGGGAGTTTGACGTTATAACCTCAAGCGGGGAGCAGGTATCCTCCGGCCTCGTGGCGATGACTATAAAATCGCTCGGGCAGGACGCGATATCTTTCCAGGGACACCAGATAAGGATCACCACCGACAACATTTACTCCAAGGCGAAGATAAAATCGATTGACGACAGGAACATCCGTGTCGCCCTGGGTGAAAAGAAAGCGGTCGTAGTAGCGGGATTCCAGGGAGTCGACGAGAACGGGAATCTTACCACGCTCGGGCGCGGAGGCTCCGACCTGACCGCGGTGGCGCTCGCGGCCGTGATGGGAGCCGACGCGTGCGAACTCTACAAGGATGACGTGGACGGGGTATACACCACGGATCCCGGGGTCTGTCCCGACGCGAGAAAACTCAACTGTATCTCCTATGACGAGATGCTCGAGATGGCGTCCTTGGGCTCCAAGGTGCTTCAGGCCCGCGCGGTGGAATTTGCAAAAAAATTTAAAGTGCCTATACATGTTAAGTCAACTCCGAGTCCCGAGGACGAAGGAACGTGGGTCTTGGATGAGGAAAAAGTTATGAAATCCATGGAAGAAGTTCTGGTATCGGGAGTCTCTTACGACAGGGATCAGGCTAAGATCACCGTGACCCAGGTGCCCGATCAGCCCGGCATAGCGGCCAAGCTCTTCTCGTCGCTAGCGGACAATAACATCGTGGTCGACATGATCGTTCAGAACGTGAGCACGGAAGGGTTTACCGACCTCACGTTCACCGTGCCCAAGTCGGATTTCAAGAAATCAATAGAACTCTCTGAGAAGATGGCCCGGGAGCTAGGGGGAAAGCAGGTGCTCTCCGACAACCTTATCTCCAAGGTCTCCCTGGTGGGATTGGGGATGAAGACCCACTCCGGAGTGGCTTCGCGCATGTTCAAGACCCTTGCAAACGAGGGAATTAACATTATGATGATAAGCACTTCGGAAATAAAAATCTCCTGCGTGCTTGAGGAAAAAGACACGGAGACCGCAGTAAGAACTCTTCACAACGCCTTTAATCTTGGAAAAACCGATGAGTAATTCGAGAACCGTTGAGATATACGACGTGACCCTGCGTGACGGAACCCAGGGGGAAAACATATCCTTTTCCATACACGACAAGATCCGGATAACGCAAAGACTGGATGACCTCGGGGTGCATTACATCGAGGGCGGATGGCCCGGCTCTAACGAGAGGGACAAGGGGTATTTTGAGGAAGCGAAGAAACTTGGGCTTAAAAACGCGAGCGTCGCGGCTTTCGGAAGCACAAGACGCGCAAGGAAAAGCTGCGAGGAAGACGCTAGCATACAGGCGCTTCTGGAGGCCGAAACCCCGGTCGTGACGATCGTCGGGAAAAGCTGGGACTTCCAAGTCACAGAAGCTCTCAAAATAGGGCTTGAAGAGAACCTCGAGCTCGTACACGACTCGATCAAGTACCTGAAACGCCACGTGGACAAGGTGTTTTTTGACGCCGAGCATTTTTTTGACGGCTGGAAGAGAAACTCCGAGTACTCGGCGAAGGTTCTTGAGACCGCCTACGGGGCGGGAGTCGACACGGTCGTTTTATGTGACACAAACGGCGGCTCCATGCCTTGGGACGTCGAGGGCGCCATAAGGGAAGTTAACGGCATGTTCGATAACCCGAGCCTGGGAATACACACCCATAACGACAGCGAAGTCGGGGTCGCTAACACCCTTTACGCCGTAAGGGAGGGAGCGTCCCAGGTCCAGGGAACCATGAACGGCTACGGGGAGCGGTGCGGAAACGCCAATCTCTGCGCCATAATACCGAATATCGCCCTGAAGCTCGGGATGGATTCCATCTCCGCAGAGAACCTGAAAAAACTCTATTCCGTGTCCCACTTCATTCATGAGCTCACCAATCTTGCACCTCTTAAGAAACAGGCATTTGTCGGTGAGAGTGCCTTCGCTCACAAAGGGGGAATACACGTAAGCGCCGTAATGAAGAATTCAGACACCTACGAGCACGTAGAGCCCCAGAGCGTCGGCAACAGGAGGCGGGTGCTGGTCTCTGACCTCTCCGGACGGGCCAACATAGCCTACAAGGCCCAGGAACTGGGAGTGGAAATAGACCCCAAGGACGAAAGAATCCTCGAGATACTGAACGAACTTAAGGTTCTGGAGAACCAGGGTTACGAGTTCGAAGGGGCGGACGCGTCCTTTGAACTGCTGGTGAGAAAAACCCTCGGAACATACAAAAAGCGGTTTTACCTGAAAAACACCCGGACACTGGTCGAAAAACGGGAAGGTGACGAGGAGCCGCTCTCGGAGGCCACCGCGGAAGTCCGGGTAAACGGCGTCACGGAATATACAGTGGCAAGGGGAACCGGCCCCGTAAGTGCGATAGACAGGGCGCTTCGGAAATCGCTTGAGAAATTCTTCCCGAGTCTTAAGACCCTGAGGCTGTTCGATTACAGGGTGAGGGTAGTGTCGAGGTCGGGCGGTACCGACTCCGTGGTAAGGGTGCTTGTGGAATCGGGAGACGGGGAGAAGAGATGGAGCACGGTGGGGGTTTCCGACAACATAGTGGAAGCGAGCTGGAAAGCTCTTGTCGACAGCATAGACTACAAGATCTTAAAGGACGAGCTCGAAGCCCGAGATTAACCCTGCGCCCGTTTCGCGCTCCCTCTTTTTATTACGGCCCCGAGATGTTTGCGGTTTTTCTCTCTGGCAAGCCTCATCTGCTTCTGTCTTTCCTCAAGCGATGAAATCCTCTCTGGAGTAAGCTTTGCGTGGCAGCGGGGGCACGATATTCCCTCACGGAACTCCTCGGATTCCCTGTCCTCCGGAGATACGGGGGCCCTGCAGTTTCTGCACGTGCTCCAGATTCCCCTAGAAAGGTCGTGGCCGACCGAGGTGCGGTCGTCAAACACGAAACACTCCCCTTCCCAGAGGCTCTGCTCGCGCGGAACCCGCTCGAGGTAGGAAAGCACCCCTCCTTCAAGCTGATACACCCGCTGAAATCCCCGCTCGAGAAGATAGGATGTCGCTTTCTCGCACCTTATCCCGCCCGTGCAGAACATCGCAACCTCCTTGTGCTCCGCGGGGTCGAGGTTTTTCCTCACGTACTCGGGAAACTCCCTGAAGTGCTCCGTCTCGGGATTCACGGCGCCCCTGAAGGTTCCGACGCGGTTTTCGTAATCGTTTCTTGTGTCTATAAGGAGCACGTCGGAGCGGCTTATAAGCTCGTTCCACTGCTCGGGCGGTATGCGCTGCCCCGAGAGACGCTGCGGCTTTATGCCGCTTACGCCCATGGGGACCAATTCCTTCTTGAATTTCACCTTAAGCCGGTGAAACGGGCTTTTCTTGTTGTAACTAAGCTTGTACCGCGCGCCCGAGAGCCTGGTGTCGCTCTCAAGATGGGCAATAAGCCCGTCTATGCCCTCCCGGGGACCCGCCACGGTGGCGTTTATTCCCTCAGAAGCGAGAATGAAGGTGCCGTTTATGCCGTTTTCCCCGCAAAGCGAGAGCAGGGAGTTCTTTATTTCGAAAAGGCCGTCAAGATCAACGAACTTGTAGAAGGAAAGGACGGCAATGTTGCGGCTGTCGATCTGCTTATTCATCCGCCCCTGCCCCGCTCAGGCTCTCCCACTTTGAGAGGTAAACCAGAAGGTGCCGTCGCCTTTCGGGGCTCTCGGCCTCCTGCCTTATCATATGGCGAAGCAGCCGCTGCTCCTCCGCGTACTGCTCTGAATCGAAGTGTCCGATCGAGTGGGCCATCCTGAGCCAAAGAAGATATGTAGTAAGAGCGTCGCACTCGTTATAGGCGACTATCTCGTCAAGCCTTCCCTCAAGCCACATCGGAGCAACCTGCTTTCCATCCACCCCCTCCATCTTGCCCGGGATTCCGCTCACAACCGATATTTCGTGAAGAGACGGGGTGCCTTTCCCCCAGGCGCTTACGCAACGCATCAAATCGACGTTCCAGTCGCTTCCGCGGGCAAAAAAATCGGCTCCTTCCCAAGGCCTGTTAGGTCTCTGCGTGAAAAAACCACCCTGGAGTCCGTGCTTGATCATTCTCTGGGCAAGAATCGGTATGTCGGAACCCGAGGAGTTATATCCCACGAGCTGCGGGTGGTGCTTGTCGAGAATCCTGAAAAAGTCTTCTATGATTCTTCTCTCCGAGCAATCCTCTTCAGAGGTCGGAATCGACGGAATCGAGTGAAGCTTGAGCCTTGAAGCCGTTCCGTCTCTCTCTGCTTCCCGGAAGACCATCGAGATGGAAACTATTTTCGAGAGGACCGTCTTGAGAAACGGCATCGGCTCTTCCTCGGTCGCCCCGCCCTGCTGCCACATGAACTCGATCACCTCGCGATCGGACATATCCTCTGGAAGTCCGTACGCGGCCTTTCCCGACTCGGGGTCGGGAACCCACTCTATGTCAAAAGCTAGAACCCGGGATTTTACGTCTCTGAACATGCGCCTTGGTCAGCTCCTTATGTAGGTGCGCATGAAAAGTATTATCGCGAAAAGGGTCGGTACAAGCAAAAACGCCTGGGAGATAAGTATCCCCTTGAGCCTTGTTATCTCGAAGCCGCGCTCAACAACCAATGTGTACAGGGGTGGTTGCGAAGCTACACTTGTAAAAGACTGGATCACGTAATCTGTCGCCCCGGGGTTTTCGAACTCGAATATCTTCACTCCCCTCTTTCCCATGTAACTGTACCTTTTCTTAGAATCGGGCACCTTGAGTTCCACGTTTTCCGCGTCGGAAGCTTTTCTCAGGTAAACGACTATCGAGCTCTCATCGACGGAGTCCCCGCCTGTCTCTCCTTCATCGAAAGCGCTCTTGTACTGGTGGTAGATTGAATAAACCCCTTTTTCCTCAAGCCTGATTGAGTGGCTTCCCGGAAAAGCGTATTCGTTAAGCGTCGCGCCGAGTCCCGTGAAACTTTTCACTACGTTATAAAAGAAAAGCCCCCCTCCGAGCAGAAACAGCGCTACGCAGAAAATGTAGATTCTTTTTTTCTTCCTGTCTTCCATTGATTTTATACCTGCTTAAGAATCCGCTTTGTGCGGATTTGAGATGCACGTAATTATACTGCGAAAAGCTCTGAGAACCACTATATAGTTTCCTCCTAACCTAGAATTCTTCCTACAGAAGGAAAAATTCTGTTTGACAAAGCGATAGAGGTCTGGAATAATCCCGCGGATATTAAATTTCTAGAGGTAGGTATTATAATGCAGGGAACTGTAAAATGGTTTAATAGCTCCAAAGGCTATGGATTTATAACATCCAGCGAAGTACAGGATGATGTTTTTGTTCATTACACCGCTATTGAGGGCGAGGGTTACAAGACTCTCAATGAAGGCGACGAAGTAACCTTTGAGATCACTCAAGGGAAAAAAGGACCCACCGCAACAAACGTTGTGCCTGCTTAAGGATTCGCTTTGCGCGGATTTGAGATCCACGCAGGTATACAGCGAAACACTTTGAGGACTACTGTATGGACTCCTCCGTACCCAGGATTTTCTCTGGAGACGGAGGAGATACAGTTTGACAAAGCAATAGAGGTGTGGAATAATCCCGCAAATATTAATTTAGAGGTAGGTATTATAAATGCAGGGAACTGTAAAATGGTTTAATAGCTCCAAAGGCTATGGATTTATAACATCCAACGAAGTGCAGGATGATGTTTTCGTTCACTACACCGCTATTGAGGGCGAGGGTTACAAGACTCTCAATGAGGGTGACGAAGTAAGCTTTGAGATCACTCAAGGCAAAAAAGGACCCACCGCAACAAACGTAATAAAGACTTCCTAAGGGAATTCAGAATCCGGTTATTTTGTTTCCTGGGGAAAAATCCCGTTTTTTAACTGACGGGAAAGTTGCGTTTGCGGTTTGAAAATACGCAAATCATGTACTAACTTTACTGTCTGAATATTTTAGATCGCAAGGAAGGTATTCAAAATGGACTTGAGCAATCAGGAGATAACCAGGTACAGCAGGCACCTTATAATGCCCGAAGTCGGCATTGAGGGACAGAAAAAACTCAAAAACTCAAAGGTCCTCTGTATCGGTGCCGGAGGGCTCGGGTCTCCGCTTGCTCTATACCTCGCGGCCGCGGGGGTCGGCACACTGGGAATACTGGACTTCGACGTTGTGGATTTCAGCAACCTGCAAAGGCAGGTGATCCACAGCGAGAAGACCGTTGGCACTCCCAAGGTGGAATCCGCAAGGGACCGACTCCTTGAGCTTAACTCCGATACCAATATCGTTACCTATAACGAGATGCTGAATTCGGACAACGCCATGGACATAATGAAAGACTATGACGTGGTCGTCGACGGAACGGACAATTTCGCCACGAGGTATCTCACAAACGACGCCTGCGTTTTCCTCGGAATTCCAAACGTCTACGGAAGCATCTTCAGGTTCGAGGGTCAGGTAAGCGTGTTCGACGCGAAAAGAGGCCCCTGCTACAGGTGTCTCTATCCGGAGCCCCCTCCCCCGGGACTCGTGCCGAGCTGCGCCGAAGGAGGAGTGCTGGGAATACTGCCCGGAGTCGTGGGAACCATTCAGGCATCAGAGGTCGTAAAGCTTATAATCGGCGAGGGAACACCCCTTATAGGAAGGCTTCTCTTTATTGACGTCCTCAACATGGAGCCAAGGATACTGAAGCTCCGAAAGGATCCCAACTGCCCCGTCTGCGGCGAGAATGCGACCGTGACCGAACTCATAGACTACCAGGAGTTCTGCGGTATCGGCCGAGGCGAAGAGGTCGAAGAGGAAAAACCCAAGGTCGAGGAGATAACCGTTGAGGAGTTCAGCTCTATCAAGGAAAACGAGGCCAACTTCGTTCTGATCGACGTGAGAGAGCCCCATGAGTACGAGATATGCAATATCGAGGGCTCAAGGCTTATTCCCCTCGGCGAACTCAAGGACAGAACGGACGAGCTTGACCCCAAGGACGACATAGTCGTTCACTGCCACCACGGTGGGAGAAGCATGAAGGCTGCGACTTTCCTTGCCGAGCAGGGTTTCAGCAAGGTTAAGAACCTGAAGGGCGGCATAGACGAGTGGGCTGAGAAGTACGACTCGGAAATGGCCAGGTACTGAGGATACGGAGGTTTAGAGAGAGGGAAGCGGAAGCTTTTTTCTGGGCGGAGAGGGAATCGAACCCTCACGGGCTAAAGCCCAACGGCTTTTGAGGCCGTCGCGTCTACCTATTCCGCCACCCGCCCTTAAGATAGGGGACTATTATTCTCGCTAAACCCGGAGAAATCAACAGGATCACTCCCTGAGAAAGTAAAACCCGAACGCCGCTATCACTATGCAGTGATCTATGGTGCCTTCCCTTATGTATCGTTTTATTTCCTGCGGAGCGACAAGCAGGGTTTCTATGTCTTCTGTAGTGTCAAAAAACGGTTCCGACGTCCGCTCGCACCCAGATGCAAGGAAGGTAAAGCAGGAGTTCGACATGAAGGCCGGGTTCGGCCTGACGCACCCTATCTGCTCCCACTGAGTGGAGGTGAACCCGGTTTCCTCAAGGAGCTCTCTGCGCGCGCACTCAGCAGGACTTTCCCCCGGATCGATCATTCCGCCCGGGATCTCAAGCGTGATCTCTCCGGTGCCGTGGCGAAACTGCTTTATTAAAACGATTTCACCGGCGGGCGTAACGGCGATAATGTTAACCCAGTCGGGAGCATCCATTACGTAGAAGTCGTGGACGGTACCGTCTTTGGGCGAGATGGTGCTTTTCTTTTTCGTCGAAAAAATTCTGTAGTCGTTGAGTGGAGTGCTCTTTTGAAGCTTCCATTTCTCTGGCATTTTGATAGTTTAACAAACCCCGATTCTCTTGTTAAACTAGAGAGGGTTTTTCACAAGCTGCGGAAAATTGTTTATGAAACTCCCGAAAAAACGACAGTTCCGTAGTGTCATTAGAACAGAAAACTGTACGGAGAGATGACCGAGTGGCCGAAGGTGCACGCCTGGAAAGCGTGTAGGGGGTTTACGCTCCCTCGTGGGTTCGAATCCCACTCTCTCCGCCATTTCGAAAGATAATCCGTCGTCATGGAAAAAACAAGGAAAAGTGGCAACAGAAGCCATATCAAGAAAAGACAGTATCCCACCGCACGGCATGTCTCGGTTTTCGCTCAGCAGGAATAGGCGATAGCACACCGGTATGTGACTATCTCAGAAAGGCATTATTGAACAAACTATGGATCTCCGAAGCGATTCAGCGGGTTCGGGCAAAACCATCGCTCGCAGAAAATAAGAAAGAACCCTGAAAAGGGGGGAATCCCGAACTTCAAGCTTACTTATTAATAAGTTCTATCTTGTCTTCAAGATTCGGCACAAGACACAGAAACTCAAAAGGCTCGTCACCCTCAACTTCATACCAGTGAGGAATCCCGGCAGGAATAAAGACTACGTCATCCTTCTCGACGTTATACACTTCGTCTCCGATTCCAATTTTCGCCCTGCCGCCAAGCACGTACTGCTCATGCTCAACTGCGTTGGTATGAGCGGGGATATCACCTCCAGGCTGCATAACAAATTTTCTCATCGCGAAATTTGGACCTTCCTCTGGGCTGATGAGAACCTGCCTTGAAGTACCCTGCCCTGCTCCGATAATCGTACTCTCTACTTCTTTAACTTTCTTTACATACATAATTTTATTATAGCACAGAAAAGACGGATTGTTCCATAGACATTTAGGGAATTATATGCAGTCCCGGCTGACCTTAACGAGCGGGCATCAGCCTTTCCTGTCTTTTCTGGAGCGGCTATTTTGTGAAAACCATCTCGTTGTCTTTATTCGGCAAAACCGACAGAAGCTCAAAAGGTTCCTCTCCGTAAGCTTCATACCAGTGCGGCTCTCCGGCGGGGATAAACACCACGTCGCCCTTTGCGACCTCGTAAACCTGGTCCCCGATTCCAACCCTTGCTGTGCCGCCAAGAACATACTGCTCATGCTCGGCGCCGCTTGTATGAGCGGGAATGCCGCCCCCGGGTTCGATGACAAGTTTTCTCATAGAGAAATTAGGACCCTCCTCAGGGCCTATTAGCATCTGCCTTGAAACGCCATTGGCAGACTCCAGAACCTCGCTTTCTATATCGTCAATGTTTTTTACATGCATGCGCTTTTACCTCCAACTGATTCCGACTTTTACTTATAGTATCCCACGATTTTATATACAGATGGTTTATTAAAATCTTATTTATCTTTTGTTCAATGCAAGTGAAGCCTTGCAGGGAAATAAACAATCCAAGTAAAAAGGCATTGCGAGGGAGATCCGCCAACCGTAACATTGTACCATTTTCCCCTGATATAGAACGAAATTCCCGACCGCGCATTTCTAAAAAAGCCGTTTTTGTGTAGATTGATTACCTACCGAGTCGCGATGGTTCATATGTTTGGAGAATGCAATCCAGTGGCCGGGCCCGTACGACTGGGGCTTGCGAACCCCGCCAGGCCCGGAAGGGAGCAACGGTAGCAAAAACCTCCGTGCGTTACGGATACCTGGTCGCTGGTTTTAATAAAATGGCATATAGAGTACTCGCCCGCAAGTGGCGCCCCCAGACTTTCGAAGACCTGATAGGTCAGGAATTCCCCGCCGTCACCCTCAGAAACTCAATCGAATCCGGGAAGATAGCCCACGCACTGCTTTTCGCCGGCCCGAGAGGCACGGGAAAAACATCCACGGCGAGAATCGTCGCCAAGGCCATAAACTGCGAGAGAAAAGACGGGGAGAGATCCCCCTGCTCAACGGACCAGTGCCCAAGTTGCGAGGGAATATCGGAGGGAAAATCGCTTGACGTGCAAGAGATCGACGCCGCGTCGCACACGGGCGTGGCCGACGTTCGCGAGATCATAGAGAGCGTTAAATACTCCCCGGCTTCCGCAAGAAAAAAAGTCTACATAATCGACGAAGTGCACATGCTCTCCCAATCGGCCTTTAACGCCCTCCTTAAGATAATGGAAGAGCCCCCAGAGCACGCGATCTTCATACTGGCGACCACGGAGGCCCACAAGGTTCCCCCGACCATTATGTCCCGCTGCCAGAGATACGACTTCAAGAAAATACCTGTCGAGAAAATAAAGGAGTCTCTCGAGAAAATAACAAAGGCGGAGGGGATAAAAATCGATACGGAAACCCTCTACCTGATCGCAAGGGAATCTGAGGGAAGCATGAGGGATTCACTGAGTCTGCTTGACCAGCTGACCGTGTCCTTCGAAGATAAAATAACCCACAAGGACGTGATAGGCCTGCTCGGCATACCGGATAACGAGTCGCTCAAAAGCGTCCTAAGAGCCGTTTTCGCCAAGGAGCCGGCAAAATGCGTGGAGCTCGTGCGAAACGCAGCGTCGAAGGGGATAAGCCCCAGGAGAATGGCCCAGGACATCATTTACATGTTCAGGAACCTGCTCTACCTTAAAATCTGCGGCAAGGATTTTACCTCCGACCTGTCCCCGGATGAAAAGGACGAGCTTTCAGAACTGGTAAAAGACGAATCCACGGAAACCGTAGAGCTTCTCTTTAACATAATAATCGACGGGGGAGAGAGAATACGCGGCTCCTTTTACCCGGAAATCGTGCTTGAACTCGCGCTTGTAAAGATGAGCACCGTCGGAAAAGTAGAGAAGATAGACGACATCCTGAAAAGGCTTGAGAGACTGTCTCCGCAGGCTTCCGGCACGGGAAAAACACCGGGCTCCCCTGGAGGACAGACTAAAACCGCAGAGCGCCGTCCCGAGAAACGGGAAGACAAACCCGCGGAGAAAGAGAGCAAGCACGTTGAAGAAAAAGACGCGGGCGAAAACGAAAAACCGGCAAAGCAAACACCTGCGTCTGCGGCCGGGGAGCAAACCTCGGGCGACGGTCCCGCAAAACAGGAGATCGTCAACTTTGTCCACGGCAAAGACAAGTTTTTAGCAAGAAAACTTGCCCAGGCCCACCTGCTTGAAGTAAGTGGGAACCGGGTAAGCATAAAATTTCTTAAAAACGGCATAAATCATGAAAAAGAACTTAAAAAATCAGGAAAATTAAGAGAGATACTAAAGGAGATGCTAGGCGTTGGGAAAGTAAAGATCGAGGTGGATACCATAAACGATGAGGGGATTAACGGAACCGGTGGCCCCTCAAGAAAGCCTGATCCCGCAGAGGACGAGATAGTTAACTACGCAATCCGGCAGTTTGACGCCAGCGTGATAAAAAGAAAAAATTTAAGCCAGGGGTGAAAAAATGAAACTAGGCGGAAACATGAAAAACATCATGAAGCAGATGGGGAAAATGAAGGAGCAGATGGAGCGCCTTCAGAACGAGGCCGGGGAAAAGACCGTGGAGGCTTCTTCCGGAGGCGGAATGGTCACGGTTACCGCAAAGGCAAAGGGGGAGATAGTATCAATAGTCGTAGAGCCCGAAATAATAAGCGAAACCGACATTGAGATGCTACAGGACCTAGTGACAGCTGCTGTAAACGAGGCCCTTTACAAGGGACAGGAGCTTATGAAAGACGAAGTCTCGCGCTTCACCGCCGGCATGGGGCTTCCGCCGGGGCTTATCTAAGATGCCAAGAACCGGCCTTCCCGAGCCGATCTCAAGACTAATAGAAGAACTTTCCAAACTTCCAGGAATCGGCGAAAAAAACGCGACACGCCTTGCATTTCACATATTCCGATCATCGGAAGCCTACGCGTGCAGCCTCTCAAGCGCAATAATCAGAACCAAATCCGACGTAAGCACATGCGGCACGTGCTTTAACTTCACGGAAAAGGACCCGTGCGCGATCTGCTCGGATCTTTCAAGAGACCCGCAGGTCCTCTGCGTCGTTGAAGAACCACTTGACCTGCTGGCAATTGAGAGAAGCGGGGAGTTTCGGGGAAAATACCACGTCCTCCACGGGGTGATCTCTCCTCTTGAAGGCGTAGGCCCAGAAGACCTCCGGATAAAAGAACTTCTAGCGAGAGCGGGGCGTGAGGATATAAGAGAGATAATAGTCGCGACCGGCACAAACGTCGAAGGCGAAGCCACCGCGGTTTACCTCTCAAGAACAATAAAGTCCCTCGGGATCAAAACCTCGAGAATAGCCTACGGAATACCCGTCGGCGGAGACATAGAGTTCATAGACGAACTCACGCTTGGCAAGGCGCTTCGGGACAGAAAGGAAATGTAACGCAGGGTCTCAGCCGTCGCCGGGGGTTTTCCTCGACACGACTGCAGCCTCAAAAATCAGCCAGACGGCAAGAACGAGCATTATCGCCGAGAGACCGAAAAGAAGCGCGTTATCCAGAAAATACTTAAGGTTGAAAAATATGGAGGCAGTAGTCATGGCCACCAGAAAAACCATCGGCACAAACGTGTAGATAAACGGTTTTTTCGATCTTTTTAGGTAAAGGGTAATCAGAAGCAGCGTGATTCCGGCTATCAGCTGGTTTGTAGCGCCAAAAAGAGGCCAGAGCAGAAATCCGCCCGAGCCTGGCCCCTTGCCGGGAACCTGCGCAAAAAGCGCAAGAGCAAGTGGAGGCACAATGGCGAAAAATGCCCCGATATACCTGTTTTTAAGAGCCTTGATTCCGTAGGCTTCCCCGAGTTCCCCTATAACGATCCTCTGTATCCTGGCCCCGGTATCAAGGGAAGTCGCCGCGAAACTTATTACTATCACGCTTATAAGGGTGGTTCCCAGTACCTCGGGAATATGGATTGAGGTAAGAAAGCTCGAAGTTCCCATGACGAAATTCGCTATGCCGCCGCTTGATGCCGATTCCCACGAATGATAGTGCTTAAGCCATTCACTACGCTCTATTCCCGCCGCGACCGCTAGGGTAGCTATCATGGCAAGGGTGCCCTCCCCCAGCATACCCCCGTAACCCACGAATCTTGAATCCCGCATCCTGTCAAGCTGCTTCGAGGTGGTTCCGCTCGCGACAAGACCGTGGAATCCGCTTACCGCTCCGCACGCAACGGTTATGAAAAGGAACGGAAGCACGGGAAGCCCGTCGGCGGCAAAGTTAATGGCCGGGGCCTGCATCTCGGGATGCGCAACCATTATCCCCGTTATAAGTATCGCGAGACCCACGAAAAGATGGATTCCGTTTATGTAGTCCCTAGGCTGGAGAAGCATCCACACGGGGAGAACCGAGGCCACAAATGAGTAGACCATGAGAATAATTACCCACGTCACCACCTGGCTTCCCATCACCTCGGGGATGGTCAGGGGAAACCTGGTTCCCGCCCAGACCATGAAGTAAAGAAGCGCAAGCGCGATTATCGATGGCCACAGGATGGGAACCCCTCTTTTGTAGAAGAGAAACCCTATAACAAGTGCCACCAGTATCTGGAAGTTCACGGGAAGTACGCTCGCGGGAAAGCTTACGAAAAGAACCGCAATCGCGTAGGCGAAAACGGCTATAACGAAAAAGACCAGAAAGCAGACCATGAGAAGGAAAAGGGTTCTTCCCCTCGGACTTATGAATATGCCGGCAAGATCCCCCACGGATCTTCCCCTGTTCCTCGCCGAGATGACAAGGGCGCCGAAATCATGGACGGCACCGATGAAAATCGTCCCGAATACAACCCAGATAATCGCCGGAACCCACCCCCAGAACACTGCTATGGCAGGCCCTATTATAGGCGCAGCGCCCGCTATTGACGCGAAATGATGGCCAAAGAGAATATGTCTTCCGGCCGGAACGTAATCCACGCCATCCCGCATCTGGTGGGCGGGAGTGGGCTCTCCGTCCCTTACCCCATAGACTTTTTCGGAAATAAACTTCGAGTAATACCTGTACCCGAGCAGGTAAAGGGCTATTGCGGCTATCGCTATTACGGCTGCGTTCATCCAAAGTTCCCTGAAATCAGAAAATCGCGGGTTTCATCATTATAAAGAAAAACCCGCGGAACTGAAACCGGACTACTCTCAACTGAAATTCCTGCGCATATGCTCGCTTATCTCATCCCACCTGCGGTAAAGAGCAGAAAGCTTTGTCTCGAGTTCGCCCAGCTGCCTTGTTTTTTCTTCCCAGTCAGTACCTTGAGGGAAAGTCTCGGGGTTCGCAAGAAACCTCTCCATCTCCTCTTTTTCAGTCTCGCATTCCGATATCCTGCTTTCAAGTTCCGAAACGGCTTTTTCCATCTGTTTTTTTGAAAGAAGCGTCCAGTTCTCCATGTTCTCTATCCCTTTTTCGCGAAGCTCCCTGTAGAGTCTGTTGCGCTGCTCCGCCTCAAGGGTTTTTATGGTTTTCTTCCTGGGTTCGCCGTTTTGCACTTCGGAATGGGTGTGCGCCTCGTGGGAATCGCGGGCTTTTCTCTCGAGAAACTCCGAGTAATTCCCTATAAATGTCTCAACCCCTCCCCCTTCCACGTACCATGTTCTGGTTACCAGTCTGTCAATGAAATACCTGTCGTGGCTTATCAGTAAAAAAGTGCCGGAGTATTCCTCAAGAGCGCGGCAAAGCACTTCTTTTGAAGCCATGTCAAGGTGGTTTGTAGGCTCGTCGAGAACCAGAAAATTTGAACGGGAGACAAGAATCTTGAGAAGTGAAAGGCGGCTTTTCTCCCCGCCTGAGAGAACCGAGACTTTCTTTGTTATGTCGGAAGCACCGAAGAGAAACGAGCCGAGAAGCGTTCTTGCCTCGGTCTCGGAGAAAAGAGGATAGGCTCCGATGAACTCTTCGTAGACAGTATTCTGCAGATTAAGCATCTCATCCTGATTCTGGGCGTAATAGCCGAGGGCTACGTTGTGACCGAGACGGCTTTGCCCGGAGAAACTCTCCGCCCCGGCAATCATCTTGCATAGAGTGGTTTTCCCTTCGCCGTTTTTCCCCGTAACGGCTATCCTGTCTCCTCTTTCCACGCGAAGAGCTGGACAGTTTCGAAAAACTACATTGCTCGTACCGCCCGGGTCTTCATACTCCTTCGAGAAATCGCTTATCTCGTAAACCACGCGTCCACCCCGCTCGGGGGCGGGAAAATCAAATTCAAGGGTTCTGCGGTTTTGTGGAGACTCAGTTTCCGGCTCCATTTTCTCAAGCATTTTTATCCTGCTCTGCACCTGTTTTGCCTTTGAAGCCTTGTACCTGAAACGCTCTATGAAACGACGCTGCGCCCGGAGTTTTCTCTCCCGGTTCTTAGCGGTCGCTTCGGTGACCGCGGCAATCTGCTCTTTTCTCTCAAGGTAAGAGGAATAACCGCCGCGAAACTCCCTTATCACCCCGCCTTCAAGCTCCGCTATCGTATCAACCATACGGTCAAGCAGGTATTTGTCGTGAGATACCAGAACCACGGTTCCGCGGTAGTTTTCAAGGTACCCCTCAAGCCACTCTATGCTTTTTATGTCAAGATGGTTTGTAGGCTCATCGAAAAGAAGCACCTGGGGTTCTGCAAGGAGTATTCTCGCAAGCTCGACCCGCATCCTCCAGCCGCCCGAAAGAGAAGAAACCTTCCGGGAGAGCTGCTCCCCGGTAAAACCCAGTCCGAACAGGATTTTCTCGGCTTCGTGTGCGGGTTTTCCGGAACCATCTTCGCCCTGGTCGTGATCGCTCGTGCGGGCCGCTGAGAGCACCGTAAGATCGCCTGCTCCCAGGTCCATTATCTGCGGCAGATAACCCACGCTGAGCGCGGAGGGAACGGAAGCCTGTCCTTTCTCCGGTTTCATCAGCCCCATTACGATCTCAAGTAGCGTGGTTTTACCCGAGCCGTTCGGACCTACAAGACCGTATTTTCTTCCCTTCTTTACACTCCACTCAAGGTTCCGGAAAAGTTCCTTGCCGGCGAAGGAATGAGATATGCGGGAAAGGCTGATCATTTCAACAAAAAAGAGAAGCCAGAGTGTTTACCGGAACTAATTGGCTTGAGAATCTTACGCTACATAATTCTCAATTCTAAGGCTGAATCCACATCGGTTTTTGAGAAATCATTTCCCGCAAAGAGAAGAGGGACACTTTTTTCCTTTGCCAGGGCATATGCAAAGCAGTCTCCAAAGTTCAACGACGCAGGATGTCTTCCCTTGCCCCAGTCTGCATATGCTTTTTGCACCGCACGGGCACCTGCACCATCTAACATAACGATTTCAATTTCCATTTCGGATATCAGTTTATTGACCCTATGCAGAAGTCCTCGCGCAGATGAAACAATTAAAAGCTCCGAGTATGTACCCGCAGACATACAGAGTTCATTCCCAGACAGACAAGCCTTGATGGCAGGCGATAGATCTTCTTCAAGCAGAAAAGCCATGATCGCGGACGTGTCAACAACTATCATGAAGGCAATCCGTTATCATCGTACAGAAAGTTATCGGCTTCTGCCGCAGAAACACCGCTTATACGCTCGCTTCTGGCTTCTATCAGTATTTTTTCCAGAGCAGCTAGCTTCTCAGCGGGGGTTTTTGTGTTAGTAAGAGGTTTTATTTCGGCCACGGGCCTGCCATGTTTTGTCAAAACCACTTGCTCACCATCCAGAGCTGCCTTTACCAAGGCAGATAATTTTGCTTTCGCTTCATTAATGGCTATTTTTTTCATTACATTCTCCTGTATGTGGTCTATTATATAGTCCATACTTCCGAAGTCAAGTAATAGAATTACCTGAATGATATTAGCAAACAGTTATTGAGTATAGAGTTAATTATGTACTTTTAGTTAAAGACTGAGACAGCCTGAGGTTTCACTCATTCGCCAATGGGAACACAAAAAAAGCTATCCAGAAAACAAACCGCATTCCAGATATGCAGTTCGATAACGGAAGTCGAAAAAAAAGAATACGACTCCATCCAGCCCGATAACAACCCCTTTTTCGAGTTTGATTTTCTTTTCGCTCTCGAGAAATCCGGATGCGTGGGTCCCGGCACCGGATGGGAACCCCGCCATCTTCTGCTTCGCGAAGGGAAAAAGCTCATCGGGGCGGTTACCTTCTACCTGAAAACCGATTCCTACGGCGAGTACATATTCGACTGGGAGTGGGCCCGGGCCTACCAGAATGCAGGGCTTAGATACTACCCCAAGGCGGTCGCAGGAGTGCCGTTTACCCCGACAACCGGCCCGAGAATAATCGTTCGCAAAGATTACGATTACGGAACATGCGCACTGGAACTTGTAAAGAAACTAGTTGAAGTATGTTCTCTTAAGAGCCTTTCTTCAATACATTTTCTGTTCGTAACAGCGCAGGAACAGGAACTGCTCTCTGGCTGCGGGTTTCTCTCAAGACTCACCCACCAGTACCACTGGCATAACTCGGGTTATCTCTGTTTCGATGACTTTCTCGGGGACCTGCGCTCGGGAAAAAGAAAGCAGATAAAAAAGGAACGCCGTCGCCTGGGCGATCTGGGAGTTGAGATTTCGGTTCTTGAAAAAGAGCAGATACACCCGGAGCACATAGACTCCATCTGGGAATTCTATGTGAGCACCAACTCTAGGAAATGGGGAAACGCTTACCTTAACAGGGAGTTTTTCGACTCGGTGTTCGAGACCTACAGGGAGAAAACAGTGCTTGTGATCGCCAAGATAGACGGCCATCCGGTCGGCGGCACAATCAACTTCACAAAAGGCGACAAGCTCTACGGCAGGTACTGGGGATGCAATATAGAGATTCCGTACCTTCATTTTGAGTGCTGTTACTACAGACCGATAGAGTTTGCCATAGATAACGGAATAAATGTCTTCGAGGCCGGCGCTCAGGGCGAACACAAGTTCCTCCGCGGTTTTGAAGCGGTACCGGTTTACAGTTCCCACCTGTTTTTCAACCCCGGGGCGCAGAGATCCATAGATAACTTCCTTCGGGAAGAAAGACCCTACATGCGCTCGCTTATCTCAGAGTACAACAAACACTCTCCGCTTAAGCGGGCCCGCGGTGGCAAACCGGAAAAAATCGTATAAAATATTGCGCATGTCTGAGCGCGAGAATCCGACTCATACTAGGGACCCCCAGCAGGTCGTCAGGGAGGATATCCGGGTAAAAAGGCCGGATATGTATATGATAGTCCTGCTAAACGACGACTACACCCCGAGGGACTTCGTAGTCTGGGTTCTCATGAAGGTGTTCTTCAAAAATGAAAACGACAGCAGAAACATAATGCTCGAAGCTCACACCAAGGGGAAAAGCGTCGTCGACTGCTATACCTACGACATAGCTACCACGAAGATAAGACAGGTAAAAGACCTGGCGGAAAAATACGAGCATCCGCTGAAATGCATACTTGAAGTCCAAAAGGCGGAGAGATGACATGGTAGCATCAGAAGAACTCGAAAAAACCCTCTACCGAGCCTATCAGCAGGCAAAAGACCGCAAGCACGAGTTCATCACCCCGGAGCATATACTCCTTGAACTCACAAGGGACAAAGTCGCCGTGGAAGTGCTGATAGAATGCGATGTCGACACCGGGCTTCTCGCAAACGATCTTGAGGAGCACCTCACTAAAAACGTATCCTCGATCGACTCCCCCCATCTTCCCGAACCGACCTACTCCGAAGGAAGCAAGTACATCTTCAGGGTGGCTTCAATGCACGCCGAAAGCGCGGAAAAAAAAGAAATAACCGGGGCTAACATACTGGTCGCCATGTTCAGGGTTCCCGAATCGCACGCCGTGTACTTCCTGAATCGCCAGGGGCTTACCCGGTTTGCCGTTATAAAGCAGGTATCCCACGGAAAAGGCGAGGGGACCGAGGAACATCAGGAAAAACCCGCAACCACCAAGGAACAGCAGAAGGAAACAAAAAAGGCCGAGACCAAGAACCCTCTTGAGCTTTACTGCACGGACCTGATCGAAAAAGCCCGGAACGGGAGCATCGACCCCCTCATAGGAAGAGAGAAAGAGGTCCAGAGGATAATCCACATTCTCGGCAAGAGAAAGAAAAACAACCCCGTACTTGTCGGGGACGCGGGGGTAGGAAAAACGGCGATCGTTGAAGGAGTGGCTCACCGCGTGGTTTCCGGGGAAGTCCCCGAAGCGATGAAAAGCCTCAAGATACACCTTCTCAACATAGGAACCCTTACGGCCGGAACGAAATACAGGGGAGACTTCGAGGAAAGGCTTAACGCCGTCATAGACGAAACCAAGAGGGACCCGGACAACGTGCTTTTCATAGACGAAATCCACACGGTCATAGGAGCCGGAGCGGTTTCCGGAGGAAGCCTCGACGCGTCTAACATGCTAAAGCCCGCCCTCGCCGGAGGAGACATAAAGTGCATAGGGACAACAACGCTTAAGGAATACAGGATCATCTTCGAGAAAGACCACGCGCTTTCTAGAAGATTCCAGAGAGTAGCCGTGGATGAGCCGTCGGTTGAGGATTGCGGAAAAATCCTGTTCGGACTTAAGCGCCATTACGAAAAGTACCACAACGTGAAATACTCCCGGGGAGCGATAAGGGCGTGCATAGAACTCTCTGACAGGTACATAATGGACAGAAAGCTTCCGGACAAGGCGATCGACATCATGGACGAGGCCGGAGCCGCCGTGAAGCTCCGCAACCCTGATCCCGAGATAACGAGACAGGTAAAAGTGTCCGACATGGAAAAGCTGGTCGCGAAAATCGCGAAAATACCAACCAAATCGGTAAAAGTCGAGGATCGCAACCTCCTCCACGACCTCGGGGACAACCTAAAAGAATTCATCTACGCCCAGGACGAAGCCATAGACAAGCTCGTAAACGCCATACAGATGTCGCGAGCCGGCATAAGCGAGCCGGAAAAGCCCGTGGGGTCCTTCATGTTCTCAGGACCTACTGGGGTCGGCAAAACGGAGCTTGCGAAAAAGCTCGCAGAGATCCTCGGGGTTGAATTCATACGTTTCGACATGAGCGAATATATGGAAAAACACACCGTCTCCCGCCTCATAGGCTCGCCGCCCGGATACGTCGGCTATGACCAGGGAGGACAGCTTACCGAAGCCATATACAAATCTCCTCACTGCGTACTTCTGCTCGATGAGATCGAGAAGGCGCACGAAGACATATACAACATACTGCTTCAGGTGATGGATCACGCGACGCTCACGGATTCAAACGGAAGGAAGGTGGACTTCCGACAGGTAATTCTGATTCTGACGACGAACACCGGTTCGAGGGAAAGCATGAACAGGAACGTCGGGTTCGCGAAAAAAGAGTTTGAGGACAAAAGCCCGGAAGCCATAGACAGGTACTTCTCTCCGGAATTTAGAAACAGGCTGAATGAAATCATCAGGTTTAACCCTCTTGATATAAAGATAGTGGAGAGAATAGTCGACAAGATGATCGGAGAGCTTCAGCAGAGGCTCATCCCGAAAAAAGTAACGATCAGTCTTACGCCGGAAGCAAGGCTTTTTCTCGCCCGCAAGGGCTACGATCCCCAGCTCGGCGCAAGACCCGTGCAAAGAGTAATAAACTCCGAGGTGGCGGAGAAGCTTTCAAAGGAAATCCTCTTCGGCGAACTCTCAGGCGGCGGCAAGGCGATTCTCTCCCTTGAAGATGAACAGATAGTTCTTCGGGCGGAAACCGACTGAACTTCTCCCGGAGCGCACGCCGCGGCGGAGAGCGGCCAGAAAACCCATGATCTCCATACGCGAAACTGCTAACAAAATGGTCCAGTACGTGCTTCCCGAACACTCGAACAACCACGGGACCCTGCACGGCGGAATACTCATGGACTGGATTATGCTCACCGGCAGCATCACGTCCTTTAAGTTCGCAAACGGGCCAGCGGTTCTGGGGGCCACAGACAGCATAGATTTTCTTAACCCCGTAAAGATCGGGGAAATAGTAGTTCTTGAAAGCTGGGTTGAGTATGTGGGAACCTCATCCATTGAAGTCGCGGTACGCGTGCACTCAGAAGACGGGGAGACCGATGAAAAAAAGCTTATAACCCTCTCCTATATGGCCTTCGTCGCCGTGGACGAAAATGTAGGACCGAGAAAAATAGAAGCAGAACTAAGCGCGTCCAGCACGGTTGAACGGGAGCTTATAGCCCGGGCAGAGGAAAGGAAGGCTCAAAGACTTCCAGAGATAAAAAGAAGGCAAAGAAACGTCTCCAACGTAGCGGATGAGACGGAAAGCTCAAGGCTCATTTTCAATACCACCAAGATGGTGCTCCCGGAAGACGCCTTCTACGGGAAATTTATGTCCGTAGGGAAGCTTATGAAGTACATTGACGAGAGCGCCGCCATTTTGGCGAAAAGGTTTACCAAAGGTGTTCTGGTTACGGGATCCCTTGACGACCTTTTCTTCTACTCGCCGCTTAATGTCGGGAATCTGATCGAATTCAAGGCGGGCATCACCCATGTGGGAACGAGGTCGCTCGAACTGGCGATTAAGGTTGATTCGTACGATACCCAGACCGGGGAATCATCCCACGCATGCACGGCGTTTCTCACCTACGTGAAAGTCGACGAAGCCGGAAACCCCGTCCCGGTCCCCGAGTTCACCCCTGAAACTCCCTACGAAATCCGGCTCTGGAAGGAAGCAGAAAAAAGAAAGGCAAGGAGAAGAGCGAGGGTGGAGAGAGCCAAGAGTCTTGCCGATGATTACCTGAACGAATACAAAAAAGTAAGCTCAAGATAAAAGAAAAAAAGTTGATTGCCTTCTCCGGCGGAATTTAAAATCCGTGTTTTCCCAACCCCGGAGTAAGCACGCAGCCAGGACGGCAGAATTATGGAAGAGAGAAAAAACAGGCCAATAGGGATTTTTGACTCGGGAATAGGAGGGCTTACGGTCTCAAAGGAGATAATGAGCCTTCTTTACGAGGAGAATATCGTATATCTCGGCGACACGGCCAGAGTCCCTTATGGAACGAAATCCCAAAGAACCGTAAGAAAATACGTTGAGAGCACCACTAATTTCCTTTTGTCAAAAAACATAAAACTCCTGGTCGTGGCGTGTAATACCGCGTCTGCCTACGCGATAGAGATGCTGAAAGAAAATCTCGAAATTCCCGTTGTGGGAGTAGTGGAACCGGGAGCGAAAAGAGCCTCAGAACTCACTGTTAACGGGAAAATAGGGGTGGTAGGCACCCAAGCGACTATAAAAAGCGGCTCCTACGAGAAAAAACTGCGGGAAATCTGCTCCTCTTCAATAGAGATACACTCAAAACCCTGCCCGCTTTTCGTCCCGCTTGCGGAAGAAGGATGGGAAAATGATGAAACCGCCGTCCTTATAGCCGAGAAGTATCTTGGAGATCTCAGGGAATCCGGAATAGACGTGCTGATACTAGGCTGCACGCACTACCCTATTCTTAAAAACACGATCGCCGGGGTTATGGGCAAAGGGATAAGTCTTGTCGACTCAGCTGAAGAAACCGCAAAGCAGACCGAAAACATACTAAGGTCCCAAGGGTTGCTAAGAGAAGATGGCAAGGCGCGGGAGATGTCGTTTTACCTTACCGATGATTCGGAAACCTTTACCTCAATCGCATCCAGGTTCCTCGGCAGACCCATGGAAAAAACGGAAGTCGTCGATATAGTGTGACGAGTTTCGTTACTCGGACAAGGCTTTTTTGAGTTCCTCCGTAAGAGGGGGAAGGACCTGGAAAAGGTCTCCGCAGATTCCATAATCGGATTTCGCGAAAATCGGGGCTTCCGGATCCTTGTTTATGGAGACTATGACCTTTGATGAACCCATGCCGGAGAAATGCTGTACCGAACCGGATATGGCGACCGCAACGTAAAGCACTGGAGATACCGCCTTTCCAGTCTGGCCGACCTGCATGTCATATGGACAGTATCCCGCGTCGACCGCGGCTCTTGTCGCCCCGGCGGCCGCGCCAAGCAGATCCGCGAGATCGTATATGTGATTGAAATTCTCCTCACTCCCAAGGCCTCTGCCGCCGGAGACCACTCTTTCCGCCTCGGTAAGCTCAGGCCGGTCGGATTCCTTGGTTTTCATTTCAATCACCTTAATCCTTATGTCGGCATCCGTAATCCCCGCATCCTCGTTAACTACCTGACCCGCGCCGGCCGACTCTTCCTCCTTAAAGGAATTGGGCCTTATTGTGGCGATCATGGCGCTTCCGTCGCCAGCAAACTCCTGGGTGGATATCGCTCTGCTTGAGTGTGAATACCTTTTTATCCTGAGCCTTCCGTCGTCGGTCATTCCTATATCCACGCAGTCCATGGCAAGCCCCGAACTCACGCCTGAAGCTACCGCGGGCATGTAATCCTCTGCAAAAGCCGTGTTGCCTGAGAGCACAACCGCGGGAGAGTGCTTCCTTATAAGTTCGCAAAGGGCTTTCACGTAACCGTCGGGATTAAAATCCCTGAGGTTTGGATTGTCTACCACGTAGATTTTCTCCGCTCCGTAGCCTGCAAGCTCAGAAGCCTTGTCCGCAACGCCGCTTCCAAGCAACACCGCGCAGACAGAACCTCCAAGTTTTCTTCTGGCCTCGGAGAGAACCTCAAACGTCACCTTTCTTATCTGTCCGTCAGCCTTTATATCAGCAACAACCCAGATTTCACTGCTCATTTAACTCAAGCCTCCTAGCGATACTTTCTTGTGATAAAGCAATACCGGATATCCCGGATCATATGACCTTCGCGTCATCTCTCAAAAGCTTAACAAGCTCCCTCGCGGACTCGGCAATCTCGTCTCCCTTGACAGTGGTCTCGTCACTTCCCTTTATGACTCTAAGCTTTCTCTCCACTTCGGGAACCTCAAGATTCACTGTTTTTATCTTCGCCCCGGATTTGCCCACGGCATCCCTGCTGATGCCGAGGGAACCGAAATCCACATCGTCCAGGGAAACTGTTTTCATCGGTTTTCTCTTCGCCTTCATTATATTGGGAACGGAAGCGTAACGAGGCTCGTTCATAGCGTCTGGACAGGTTATAAGGGCCGGGAGAGAAACCTCGACGGAAACGCTTCCGCCATCAATCTCCTTCTGGCAGACAAGCTTTTTCTCATCCGGCTTCACGTCAATCACTTTGCTTACAAGCGCAAGGTGCGCAATTCCCAGTTCCTCGGCTACCTGTATGCCCACCTGAACTGACTCCTCGTCAATGATCTTCATCCCCGTGAAAATCAGGTCCACTCCCTCGATCTTTCCAAGTTCCGACGCGACCAGTTTTGAGAGGACAAGGGAATCAACGGTCTCCCCGAGAGCTTCATCTAAAATATGCACCGCGGAATCAGAACCCATTGCAAGCCCTTGGAGCAACGCCTGCGAGGCGCGCTGCGGGCCCGCCGTGATCAGAACAACTTCGCCCCCGTATGTCTCTTTGGTCCTGATGGCTTCCTCAACGGCGAATTCATCGTAAGGATTCATGATCCATTTCATGCCTTCTGTGTCTATGGAATCGCCAGAGGAACCGACTTTTATTCTCGCTTCGGTGTCCTGCGTCTGTGTTATAAAAACCACTATCTTCACCTGATACTACCTCCATGCTGGACTGATTTAAATAGAGATGAAAATCTAAAAAAAAAGGAGCGGAAAAGCTCACTCCTCGCTAGGCGTATCATTATAAATACTAGGGAGTTGGTGTCAAGAATAGAGAACGCTCATCCGCAAACCCGGAGTCCCCGCTACAGATCGGTCCGGTAGAGATAGCGGATGTCCCAGAGTCCGTACAAAGTGGGTGTTGTGTTGCCGAAGACATTTCGGACCGCACTTATCCGTTCCGAGTAGGTCGTATATATAAAAGGCACGTTCTCGGCCGCTATTTGCTGGGCGCGGTGGTAAAGCTCAACGCGCCTGCTGTGATCAAGTTCCTGGCTTGCCCTTACGTAAATATCATCTATTTCAGCCTCCCACTGCGTTGCAGGCTCAGGCTGTTCAGGATACCACAGGTGAAAGCCTCCGCTGCTGTGCCATGAGGAAATGCCGTCATGCGGGTCAGGTTCCCCGGTAAGACCGATAATCACAGCTTCCCAATCATAGGAGCTTGTCAGTCGGGAAACAACATCCCCGAACTCAAGCAGCCTGTAATCAGCCTTGACTCCTATATCTCTCAAACCTTCCTGAATTATCATGCCGATCTCTACACGTACGCTGTTGTTCTTGTTAGTCACAAGCGAGAAAATAATCGAGTTACCCATCGAGTCTTCCCTGACCCCGTCCCCGTCTGTATCCATCCAGCCGAGACCATCGAGAATACGGTTGGCTTCCGCGATGTCGTACTCATACCGTCGGACTTCGGGATTATGAAAATCCCCAGCCGCGGGACTTATCGAAGACCACTGGGGGTAGCCAAGCCCGTGCTGCACATCCCGGATAATCCTGTCTTTGTCCACACTGTGGACAACAGCCCGGCGGAACTCCACGTTCTGAAACCAGGCAAGTTTCTCCCCCGCCACATAGGGGGCCATAGTATCCGGGTTTCTGCCGGGATTCATGTTAAAGGTAAGAAAGGTCGAACCGAAACCAGGGCCTCGCCTGTGAATCTTGAAATTGCCCTGCGTCTGCAGAGATTCGAGTTCCGCAAATTCCCCGCCCTTGACGGTGTGAATATCCGCATCCCCTGCCTTGAATCTTGCAAGCTCTGTATCAAAATCGGGGACAATAATGTGAACAACTCTCTCCAGGTACGGCAGGCGGCTGCCCTCCCCGTCCCTGAGCCAGTAGTTAGGGTTGCGGCGCAGTACCACTCGTTGCTTGGGGACATAGCGCTCTATTGTAAAGGGACCGGTGCCGATGACCTCGGCAGGGTCTGTGTCTATATTCCACACCGTCGCGAAAGTGCCGGCTTCGACATGAGATTCAAGTATGTGCTTCGGATAGATGTTGGTTTCCATTGAGCGAAGGAACGTCGCAAAGGGCACAGGCAGAACGCAAAGAACCGTATAGTCATTAAGAGCAGTAACGGTCATGGGTTCCTCCGCCCAGGTTCCCGTATCTTCATCCAGAAACCGGAAATTAAACTCCTCCTGGTCAGCTGAGTCTATCTCGTCGTTATAGATAATGCGGTTGAATGTGAATTCCACGTCGTGGGCGGTAAAAGGCGTACCGTCGTGCCACACGACATCATTTCGCAAAGAGAATACCCACACAAGACCGTCCTGCGAACGCGTCCAGGACTCTGCCAGTGCCGGTTCTACCTGATCGGTCAGCCAGGAAACTTCGGTGAGACCCTCAAAAAGATATCCCAGAACGTCAGATGAAGCTGCATCCTTTGCAAGGGCCGGGTTCAGCGTACTAGGCTCTGATACAGTGGCAAGGGTAAGGGTTTCGCCGATTTTCCCGATTGAGTACTCAAACGCCTCGGCATTTTTTCTGAGCTGGTCGGTGATGCTCGGACTATCGCTGTCATCAAGACAGGCAAGTAGCGACAGTAAGGCAAAAGCCGCAAGGACAACAAGAACACCAAACCGGCTGAATGCCTGCCGCCATTGCCTTTGTGAGCAGGACTCACATCCCTTTCCGGGTTCACGACATGAAAAACTGTCAGTGCCAGTATAACGCTGTGAATTTTGCCGGTACGACATTTCTGTCATCTGCTTGTTTAAAAATTTGATCTTTTTTTAAAGATGACTACTCTATTGAGTAAAAATTCTCAATGAAGCAAATGCCCATGAAAGTCTATATACGCCCAATAATATCAGATGTTATCAGACATCTCAACCAAGAGCCAAAATTCATCACAATTATCACCGGACCTCGCCAGTCAGGTAAAACCACCCTTATCCTGCAAGCACTGGATCAAGTAGAGATACGCAGTCTGTATCTGCTTGTAGGCGAGCCGAACTTGCCCCCATCCCATCTGTCACCCGATACGAACCGAGAGTCTACCACTATATCTGACAAAGACAGTATTATCAGCGAGGAAAAAGACTCAACGTGGCTTATAAGGAAATGGGAACAGGCCAGGAGAGAAACCTGGCGTTCGGGGCAAGGATTTATTTTAGTGCTTGATGAAATTCAGAAAATACCAAACTGGTCCGAAACGGTTAAGGGTTTATGGGACGCGGACAGGCGCAATGATTGCCCTCTGCGTGTTGTTCTCCTGGGTTCTGCGCCACTTATTATGCAGACTGGTCTGACAGAAAGCCTTGCCGGACGTTTTTTCCCCATCCGCCTAACTCACTGGTCGTTTACGGAAATGTCCTCCGGGTTTGACTTCGATCTTCAGAGTTACATCTATTTCGGAGGCTACCCCGGCGTCGCGCCGCTGGTTCACAGGCAAGAAGACTGGCAGCGGTATGTTTCCGGCGCCTTGGTTGAACCTAATATCGAGCGAGACATTCTTTCGTTGCGCCGTGTAGACAAACCGGCATTACTGAAAAGACTGTTTGAACTGAGTGCCCAGTATTCAGGACAGATACTCTCATACAACAAGATGCTCGGTCAGCTGAAAGATGCCGGAAATACAACTACCTTGGCCCATTATCTGGACCTACTTTCAAAAGCCGGTCTTATTACCGGTCTTGAGAAGTACTCAGGCGCCAGCTTGCGCAGCAGAGCGTCAAGTCCAAAACTTAACGTGCTGAATACGGCGCTTATGTCCGCTTGTTCCGAATACACATTTGAGGAAGCAAGGGCGGACCGAAGTTTCTGGGGACGGCTTGTCGAGAGTGCCGTAGGCGCCCACCTCTTTAACACCGGAATACAGGACAATATCAGCGTTTATTACTGGAGAGACAAAAACTATGAGGTGGATTTTGTTCTTAAACGCGGTCCTAAGATCGTCGCTTTTGAAGTCAAAAGCGGGGTGCGAAAGGCAAATATAAGCGGACTGAAGGAGTTTGAGAAGCGGTTTAAACCCAAAAGCTGTCTATTGATCGGCGAGGGAGGAATTCCTGTTGAAGAATTTTTGTCGGTCCCCGCAAGGGACTGGCTTTAAAGTTTACGGATTATTCTCTCTGCGGATTTTTTCTTCTTCTGCTTGTTTTGCGTACAATATATTGGGAATTGCATATATTTTAGGCATTGCTTTTTCTGTGGCTTTTCGGATCATTTAATTTCCGGCTTTTTGTTTTTTAAATGATTTCGAAAGAAAGGAGATTTCGAAGATGAAAATCGCCGTTGGAAGTGATGAAAAGAATGCTCTGACCGACGAGGTAATAGAGGAGCTTCGCAAAAGAGACATGCAAGTTGAACTCTTCGGACCGCTTGCGGATAAGAACGTGGAATGGACGGAAGTTGCAGAGCAGGTAGCCGAGGCTGTCTCCGGGGAAGAGTGCGACCAGGGAATACTGTTCTGCTCGACGGGAACGGGGGTAAGCATTGCCGCGAACAAGGTCCCGGGAATAAGGGCGGCTCTGTGCACGGACTCAAAGACAGCCGCCGGGGCACGCATGTGGAATGACGCGAATGTACTTGCCATGAGCCTGCGTCTGGTATCCCCTGACGTAGCCAGGGAAATCCTCGACGCCTGGTTCAGCAGCAAACCCGACCCCTCGGAGAAGGAAAACATAGAAAAAGTGGCCGGGATCGAATCGAAGTACCACAACCGGACGGACTGATGGAAAGAAAGCAAAAATACAATGTGGCGATAGCGGGAGCCACTGGTGCCGTGGGACAGGAGATGATGCGAATACTCGAGGAAAGAAGTTTCCCCGTGGGAGAACTGCGCCTTATCGCTTCCGAGCGTTCCCGAGGGAGAAAATACAGTTTCTGTGGAAGGGAGATAACCGTTTCTGTACTGGGCGAGGACTCCTTTCGTGGCATGGACATAGCCCTTTTTTCCGCGGGCTCAGAAAGAAGCAGAAATTACGCGGACTGCGCCGTCTCAAGCGGAGCGGTGGTTATCGACAACAGTTCGGCGTTTCGTATGGACCCCGAGATTCCCCTGGTAATACCCGAGATAAATCCCCAAGCCGCCGCGCTTCACGAAAAAAAGGGAATAGTTGCCAACCCCAACTGCACGACTGCGGTAGCCCTTATGGCTCTTGCACCCATTTACAACGTATCAAGAATAAAGAGGGTGGTGGCGACGAGTTTTCAGGCAGTCTCAGGAGCGGGAGCCGGTGGGATAGCGGAGCTTGAAAGCCAGATGCGAAACTGGTCCGAAAGCGGAGAGCTCCCGAAGGAAACAAACACGTTTCCCCACCAGATAGCCTTTAACGTGATCCCGCACATAGACTCCTTTACGGAAAGCGGCTACACAAAGGAAGAAATGAAGCTTCACAATGAAACGCGCAAGATACTTGAGGATGACTCAATAGTGCTCACGGCGACGACGGTGCGGGTTCCCGTCTTCCGGTCCCACTCGGTTTCACTTAACCTTGAAACAGAAAGAAAGGTGACCGCGGAGGATGCAAGGGAGGCCGTCAGGAATTTTCCAGGGGTCTCGCTCGCTGACGACCCGGAGAATTCCGACTACCCGATGCCGGTTGAAAGTTCCGGGAAAGATGACTGCTTCGTCGGAAGAATCAGGGAGGACTACACGGTCAGAAACGGCCTTTCCCTGTGGGTGAGCGGAGACCAGTTAAGGAAAGGTGCAGCTCTTAACGCGGTGCAGATAGCGGAGCTTCTGGTCAGAAACCATGCCTGAGAGAGGTATTTTAAAAAAGCTTTCGGATTTTTTCCTCGCGCCGCCGAGGATCGACTCCGATGAACTCAGGGAGCTGCTCGGGGAAGACGATTCCGTGCTTATCACGGTCCAGACCCTGAGCTGTACTTACAAGCCCAAGACATGGATAGACAGAAACGCTTTTTTCAGAAGCATACTTGTGCTTACGAAAAAAAGGATTCTGATACTTAAAAACAGTTCCAGAGTAAACGTTCTAAGGGAAATAGAGCTTGATACCATAACGCATCACAAGTTCGGTTCCACAAGGAGCAAGGGGCTTAAGCTTGAAATAAAGACAGTCGACGCCGAAGACGTAATAATGTTTCACCAGCAGTACAGAAAGGAGTTTGAGGAACTTTCGGAGAAATTTGAAGAGGTGATAACCGAAGCCATTTCACTCTCCACCGGAACCGGAGAGACTTTTTTCTGCATGCACTGCGGAGTAAGGATTCCTGCCGCGAGCGTCTTCTGTTCTTCCTGCGGCAAAAAAGTTAAGTTATAGCTTTTCGGAACGGAGAAAAATTGTGGTACACGGTTCTATAGTAGCGATAGTAACGCCGTTTGATGACGGCGCAGTTGACTACGGACGGCTCGAAGAGTTAATAGAGTTCCACATAGAGAGCGGAACTCACGGTATAGTTCCGGTCGGAACCACAGGAGAATCCCCTACCCTGTCTCACGCGGAACACGAAGAGGTAATAAAATTCACGGTGGAGACAGCAAGGGGAAGGGTCCCCGTGGTCGCTGGCACCGGATCAAACAGTACAGAGGAAGCCCTGCGCCTCACTAAGTTCGCGGAGAAAGCCGGTGCGGATGCGGCGCTGGTGGTAACCCCCTACTACAACAAGCCAACCCAGGAAGGCATCTATCGGCATTTTCGCACCATTGCCGACAAAACGTCTGTTCCCCTTATACTTTACAATGTGCCCGGACGCACGGTCGTAAACATAGAACCGGAAACTGTGGAGCGGCTCTTTTGCGACTGCGAAAACATAATCGGCATCAAGGAAGCCTCTGGATCGCTTGAGCACGCAAGCAGAATCATTTTTCTCTGCGGAGAGGACCTGATCCTTCTCTCGGGAGATGACGCGGTTAACTACCCGCTTTTAACGGTCGGGGGCAGGGGTTTCATAAGCGTGACGGCAAACATAGCTCCCGTGGACGTATCGGAAATGTACAACTGCTTTGCAAGAGGAGAAATTGATAGGGCTAAAGAGCTTCACTACCGCCTTCTGCCGCTCAGCAGGGTTCTGTTCGTCGAATCAAACCCGATACCCGTAAAGGCCGCTCTTGCCGTGATGGGCAAAATAAGCCCCGAGATAAGGGCACCTCTTTACGAGCTTTCGGGGGGAAATCTCGAGAGACTGAAAAGGGAACTTGAGAGCTACGGACTCACGTAAAACGGAAATTGTCTGAATCTGACTGCCTTTTACACACTGAAGATGGAATCCAGGAATCCGGGAGAATCGTGGCGGGAGTCGACGAAGCCGGGAGAGGGTGTCTGGCGGGGCCGGTCGTTGCAGGTGCCGTAATACTTGATGAGAACCGCCCTGTTCACGGACTCAGGGATTCCAAGACACTTTCTGAAAAAAGGCGTAATGAACTTTTCGAACAGATCCGGGAAAAGGCCATCGCGTACTCGGTCGGGATAACCGAGGCTGCGGAGATCGACCGCATAAACATCCTGCGGGCGGCGCTTTTGGCAATGGAAAAAGCCGTTCTGTCCCTGGGGAGAAAACCGGACTTCCTTCTCATAGATGGCAACTCGAAGACTTCTCTCCCTATCCGGCAAAAAGCGATAATAAAGGGTGACTCAAAGTGCGCCTCTATAGCGGCCGCTTCAATCGTCGCGAAAGTTACAAGGGACCGCATCATGACCGAGATTGAAAGGGAGTATCCCGGATACGGATTCTCCCGCCACAAGGGTTATCCAACAAAAGAGCACTTCGGCGCGCTGAGGAACCTGGGACCCTGCCCGATACATAGAAAATCCTTTAAAGGTGTCTTATAACTGATTGACATAATTATATCTTGACTTTTTCCCGGCATTGAAACGATAATATAGATATGACTGGGATGCTTTCAGAGTTGTCTCTGCCGGACAAGCTTTATTTCAAGATAGGGGAAGTAAGCGAGATCATAGGAGTAAAACCCTATGTTCTCAGATACTGGGAAACCGAGTTCAAAGAGGTAAAGCCTATCAGAAGGAAGTCCCAGAGACTTTATGACAAGGATACAATCCACCTCTTCCACAAGATAAAGCACCTGCTTCACGACCAGAAGTTCACCATAGCGGGGGTTCAGAAAAGGCTCAGGGACGAGAAGAGCGGAAGCGGAAGCATATCCACCCTCTATTCGGACAAAATGCTGTTGCGGGAAATTCTAAATGAGTTAAAATCCCTGAGGAAGGATCTCTGAACGGGCCACTTCGCGTCCTGTTCGCCTCTGATCCGCTTTCTGTTCAACACGGGGTGTGGCGCAGTTGGTAGCGCACCGGTCTGGGGGACCGGGGGTCACCGGTTCAAGTCCGGTCACCCCGACCATTTTGAATCCGCAAGCCAGATTCCAAAGCAAGTTCCACTGTCCATGCGACTTTCTCCGCATACCGGTAGGGCTGTTGCGTGAAATCCCTGATGGGTTAAAATCTAGCCGGAACTTTTTATTCGGGGTGTAGCGCAGCTTGGTAGCGCACCGGCTTCGGGAGCCGGGGGTCACCGGTTCAAATCCGGTCACCCCGACCATTCCCAGACATGAAAGTCAAGATACTGCTCTCAAACGATGACGGGGTAAATTCAGAAGGCCTAAGAGCCCTTGGAGAAGCCCTTTCCCACCTGGGAGAAGTCTACACCGTGGCCCCTGACCGCGACCAGAGCGCCTCAAGCCACTCGCTCAACCTCATGAGACCTCTTAGAATCGAGGAAATCTCAGAGAGGGTCTTTTCCGTGGACGGAACTCCAACGGACTGCGTGAATCTCGCCGTGAACGGAATTCTGAAAGAGAGGAAGCCCGATCTCTTAGTCTCCGGAATAAATATGGCCGCCAACCTGGGAGATGACATAACGTATTCGGGGACCGTAAGCGCCGCGATAGAGGCGACTCTTATGAAAATCCCCGCGATAGCGGTATCGCTCGCGGCGAAAAAAGACTTCCTGTTCCAAACCGCCGCCCACTATTCAAGGGTAACCGCGGAATTCGTCCTTAAAACCGGTCTCCCCGAGAACACCCTGCTAAACGTGAACGTGCCCAACCTCCCCCTAGAAGAAGTAAAGGGAATACGGGTTACGCGCCAGGGCAAAAGGGTTTACGAGGCTCCAATAGTGGAGAATACGGACCCCCGGGGTAAAAAGTATTACTGGATAGGCGGAAACGAACTTGATTCCCTTAGAATCGAGAACTCAGACATAGTGTCCGTTCTTGAAGGCTATGTCTCCATAACCCCGATAAAGCTTGACTTGACGGATTACGGGTACCTGGAAGAACTCAGAGAGAAACTGGAGAACCATGCTTAAAAGGCTCTACGAATGGGTTCTCGGGTGGGCGGACAGAAAGCACGGCCCCTTCGCGCTTTCCCTGGTTTCCTTCACGGAAGCCTCTTTTTTTCCCATACCCCCGGACCCCCTTCTCGTGGCGCTTTGTCTCGGAAATCCAAGAAAGTCATACCGATTCGCTCTTTACTGCTCCGTTTTTTCAATACTGGGAGCGGCAGCCGGATATCTGATAGGTTGCTGGGTGTGGGAGCTTGTCGGGAACTTTTTCACATCCCACATAATAACCCCGGAGACATTTGCGATTGTAGGCGACAAATATTCAGAAAACGTCTTTGAAGCCGTTTTGGCCGCGGCCTTTACCCCCATACCGTTTAAGGCGTTTACCGTGACGGCGGGAGTCTTTAAGGTCGACTTTCTCGCCTTTATCGCCGCCTGCGCCGTGGGAAGAACGGCAAGATTTGCCATAATAGCCTTCCTTCTTTCAGTTTTCGGAGAAAGAGTAAAATTGCTTATCGACAAATACTTCAACATATTTACGGTTATATTTTTCGCACTGCTTCTGGTTGGGGTGCTGCTTCTAAAGAAACTGGGCTGAGGTGCCCGACAAAAACTTCGCGGATAATGTGGGCACGGAAAGTGATTGTCGGCACGCAACCTGCCGTATAATACGTAAGAATCATGAGCGCTAGAAAAGTCGTTTTAATCCCGGGAGACGGTATCGGCCCGGAAATCGCCGAAGCGACAAAGGACGTTATCGCGGCTTCCGGAGCCAAAATCGAATGGGTGATAAGAAAGGCCGGAGTATCGTCTATAGAAAAGTACCGGGAAGTCCTGCCGGAAGTCACTCTTGACGCCATAAGGGAGCATAAAGTCGCGCTTAAGGGGCCGTGCACAACCCCCATAGGAGAGGGGTTTTCTTCGGTGAACGTGGAACTGAGGAAAAAGCTTGACCTCTACGCGGCCGTAAGGCCGGTACGAAGCATTGAGGGCGTGAGGACCAGGTTCTCCGACATTAACATAGTCATCGTGCGAGAGAACACAGAAGGTCTTTACAGCGGCGTTGAGAACACGGTTTCCCCAGGGGTTGTGATGAGCATGAAAGTCGCGACCGAGAGAGCGTGCGAGCGAATCGCCAGATGGGGTTTTGAATACGCGAGAAAAAGAGGCAGAAAAAAGATTACCGTGTTTCACAAGGCCAACATAATGAAAATCACCGACGGTCTTTTTATCAGAAAGGCAAGGGAGGTGAGCGAGCAGTACCCGGACATCGAGTATGAAGAGTACATAATAGACGCGGGATGCATGAGGCTGGTTCAGGACCCGGGCATGTTTGACACACTGCTGCTTGAAAATCTCTACGGCGACGTGATGAGCGATCTCTGCGCCGGCTTTGTCGGAGGACTCGGCGTTGTTCCCGGCGCCAACATAGGGGATGAATACTCGGTCTTTGAAGCAGTGCACGGGTCCGCGCCGGACATAGCGGGACTCGAGATAGCGAATCCGCTCGCTCTGATAATGTCGGCCGTAATGATGCTCAGGTATCTGGCCGATTCGGAAGGAAGAGAGGACATGAGAGAGGCAGCCGACAAGATAAAAACAGCTTACAACATGGCCCTTTCAGATGGCAATAAGACCCGGGACCTGGGAGGCAGTCTCAATACGGCTGACTTTGCCAGGGTTCTTATACAGAATATACTGAAGACATAGACAGGCCCCGCCTCGGCGCGTGCCGAAACACCGCTAAGCCATCATGAATAGTAATAGAAAAGTCCCTTTCCCGGTTTTTCTTCTGATCTCAGCTGTGCTGAACCTGCTGCTGATTCACCTTCTTTTCTCAGAGATACTGCCCGATCCCGAAAGCCTTGAGGATCCGCTTGAGAGAACATACATAGAACTTATCGAGATGCCGGTTAAAGAGACTGAACCCCCCGACAAGCCGTCAAGACTCGCTGACAAGTCCCACAGGGCGGAGAAAGAAACTACGAGAGACGACACGACAAAACTCTCAAGATCAATTCCTAAAACTGAAAAGAAAAACATACCGAAAAGAACACCCGCGGGAGCAATTCAGCCCGGAGAACAGAAAAAGAGCACGGAGAGATTCTCTCCCGAAAAAGATCGAGTTGCCATGATACCCGAAGGAGAAAAAAACAAACCTGAAAAAAGAAAAACCAGTCCAGATCAACTGCCAAGAAGCAGCCCGAGTGATTCCGCTTCGCAGATGGTCAACCCCAGGGTAGCGGATGTTCCATTTGATTACAATACAGAAGAGCAGCTTCTTGGAACCGAAAACGTCGAGAAGGAAATTACCGTTGATCTTAACACTACGGAATACAAGTACATTTCCTATTTCACGAAACTGAAAGAGAGAATTTACCAGGTCTGGAAATATCCCAGAGAATCGCAGGTAAGAAGGGAACAGGGAAACGTGCGGATCGTTTTCACGCTCAGAAAAGACGGATACCTTGAAAATGTGAGGATAATTCAGCCTTCGGGTTTCGAGGATCTGGACAGGGAAGTGCTTCGGACAATAAGGGTGGCTTCTCCCTATAACCCGTTCCCGAAAAGCTGGGAGGAAGAAAAGTTAAAGATACCAGCTACTTTTGATTACAAACTTCCAAAATGGGTAAGATATTACAACTGAAACTGCACTCTCAGAGAATACGGACCTTGGGATCCGCAGCGGCGTCAAGTTTTTTTATCTCGCCGATAAGGTAGGCCGCTTCGGGCAGGTCCCGCGCGAAGGCCAGAGCTTCTTCGGCCTGCTCCCGCGGCAGTACCACTATCATTCCCACCCCGCAGTTAAACGTCGAGTGCATCTCATCGCGGCTTATATTCCCTGTTTTCATTATCAGGTCGAAAATGGGAGTAGCCTCCCAGCTGCTGCTGTCAATCGCCGCAAAAAGTCCCCCAGGAATTACTCTTGAGAGGTTCCCCGGTATCCCGCCGCCAGTCACGTGGGCAAGGGCTTTCACGTCGAATTCCGCGCAGAGCCCGAGAACAGTCTTTGAGTATATGACCGTGGGAGTGAGAAGTTCCTCTCCAATGGTTTTTGAAAGACTCCGGGGTCTTGAGTCAATCGAGTAGCCCCCGATGTCAAAAAGTACTTTTCTCGCAAGAGAGTAGCCGTTTGAATGAAGACCGCTTGAAGCAAGCCCGACTATCGCGTCGCCCGGCCCTACCCCGGCGCCGTCAATATAAAGATCCTTCTCCACCACTCCGACACAGAAACCCGCGAGATCAAACTCCCCCTCGGCGTAAAATCCGGGCATTTCCGCCGTCTCTCCCCCGATAAGCACGCATCCCGCCCGGATACATCCCTCGCTGATTCCCTTTACCACCTCGGTTGCCTGCTCGGAGTCAAGCTTCGAGGTAGCAAGGTAGTCAAGGAAAAATAGGGGTTTTGCGCCGCAGGTAATCACGTCGTTAACGCTCATGGCGACCAGGTCTATCCCTATCGTATCAAACTTGCGCGCGGAAAAAGCTGTTTTGAGTTTTGTGCCGACGCCGTCTGTGGCCGATACAAGCAGGGGCTTGCGGAAAGTGTCTGTATCAAGCGGAAAAGCGCCCGCAAAACCCCCGAGCGGGCTTACTTTGCTTTCGCCGTAGGTCGACTCGACCAGAGGTTTTATAAGGCGCACGAACCTCTCGCCTTCCTCCACGTCAACACCGGCGCTTTTGTAAGTAACTTCTTCTGACACGAAAAAAGAGGCCGTCCGTTAATTGACGACCTTAATCGACAAAATAGACACCGTCTCGACGGGAACATCTCCCGCTCTGGTCTGAACAGCGGCAATTTTGTCGACAACCTCGATTCCCTCAACAACTTTTCCGAATACCGCGTAACCGAAATCGCGCGCGCCGTGATCAAGAAAGGAGTTGTCCGCGTGGTTTATAAAAAACTGCGACGTCGCGGAATCCACAACGGCAGTCCTGGCCATCGCTATGGTGCCGCGTTCGTTTTTAAGGCCGTTGTCGGCCTCGTTTTTTATGGGGTCCTTGGTCGGCTTCTGCTTCATGTCCGCAGTCATGCCGCCACCCTGTATCATGAAATTATTTATCACCCTGTGAAATATGGTGCCGTCGAAAAAGCCTTCTTCCACGTAGGAAAAAAAATTCGCCACGGTAATCGGCGCCTTGTCTTCATAGAGTTCAAGTTTTATGTCGCCAAGCGAAGTCGAAATAAGAACCATCGGTTTTCTCCTTTCTTTTTTGCCGCCGGATTCAGCGGACGTATTTTTGTTATGACTGGAATCGGAATGAGAGTGCCCGTCACCGGGAAAAGCAATCAAAGCGAAAATAAAGCATAGAGTGAAAACAGCTGCGTTTTTCATTGGAAACCTCAGGTGCGTAGATTTTTAAGAAGAAACGGAATCTCTTCATTTAAAGCAGTCGGCTGGAAGCTCCGGCGGTTTTCTTTTTTCCGTCGCCCGTAATAATAGCATAAAGAAACAAAACAGTGAATTCCTATGTGCCGAACTCCCGTGGATAAAAAGACGCTCCCGTGTTTACAGTATCTCCAGCTGAAGGGATAATTAACTTTCGCGAATGCCAAAAAACGGAGACAGGAAATGAGCAGACCCGAATTCGGAGTAATGCTGAGACAGCAGAAAATAGACTTTGAGGATATAAAGGCCACGGCGCAGTTATGCGACTCGACTGGATATGATTCCGTCTGGTTCTACGATCATGTCCTGGGTCAGGGAATAATAGGTATCGATATCTATGAACCCTGGACCCTGATGTCCGCGCTCTCGACAGTAACCGAGAACGTTAAGCTTGGAACCATGGTTCTCTGCAATCCCTTCAGACACCCTCCCCTTCTCGCCAAGATGGCTTCAACGCTTGACGTGATAAGCAACGGGCGGGTTGAGTTCGCAATAGGAGCCGGATGGTTTGAAGATGAGTTCCGCGCTTACGGATATCCATTTCCTTCAACGAAAGAAAGAATAGAGATGCTGAGAGAAGCGATCACGATACTCAAACTGATGTGGACTGATGAAACCGCCTCTTTTGCCGGCAGGCATTACAAGGTGGAGAACGCGCTCTGCAACCCCAAGCCCGTTCAGCGTCCCCACATTCCAGTATGCATCGGAGGTTCCGGAGAAAGATTCCTCTTAAGAGCAGTGGCGGAACTCGCCGATGAATGGAACTGTCCCGCGACAAGCGCGATTGAATTTGACCGCAAGCACTCGATACTCCGTAAGCACTGCGAGGAAGCCGGGAGAGACATAGAAGATATAACGATATCTCAGCAGACCGTCTGCGTTCTGGTTGAGAACAGAAAAGATCTTCCCGAAAAACTCGAGAAGGCCCAGAGACGCTATGGATTCTTCGGAGATATAGAAAAACTCGGGATCGTGGGAACCCCGGAAGACTGCGTAGAAAAGATCAGCGCCGACATGGAAAAGGGAATATCCAAATACACGATTTTCTTCTCAGACGTGATGAACCCCGGGACCATAGAGCTTTTCGCAAAGGAAGTAATACCCGAATTTAGATAAAGACAAGTTCCGGTCAACTCACGTGTTTAAAAACCGGTCATATAATTTACTCTCTACATTCCGAACCTGGGCTATTGAAGTTTGAACTAAAAATGAATAGCCTATAAATCAGGATGTGGGAGCTATGAAGACAACACTGCTACTGGCAATATGCATCGCATTGTTCTTTACCGGCGGCATGGCGAATGCTTTTTTCTCCACATGTCCAATGAACATGGACAAGTCCTCCGCAGAAATGCAGATGGACGCCGACATGCCGTGTCATGAAACAGAAGATTCAGAAAATCGAAGCTCCGAGCAATGCGATGGTTGCGATTGCCAGCATTGCGTCCAGATAAACGCACTGCCTGTTGAAGAACTAAAAGATCATCATGAGGGAGCTGCTGTCGGGATTCTTGCCGGTCAGCTCCGATCCTCCCGCCAGATCGAAACCCATTTCCGACCTCCAAAACACATCTCCTGAGCAAACCTGCGCGCGGACGCGCACTACAAGCGGCTTCGCTTCGGCGTCGCCAATCCATAATTGATACTCAGGAGGAAACATGAAATCAGCAGTTTTCACTTTATGCTGCGTGATCCTGGTGGCATATGCCCCTCAGTCCCTGTCCCGTCCGGTCTCATATCCGGGCAGCTGGACGGTCATGCAGAAAAACGACAAGAACGCGAATTCTCTTCACGTTCATTATTCGCCAACAGCCAGGTATTCAATAGGATACAGAACCGAATACTGGCGCGAGGAGGCCTGGCAGACCCACGGCGTACAGCTTAACTATCTGGTAAAGCGCCATAATGCGCCGACCTCGCAGGCAAACTTCTATCTTAAAGGCGGCCTTGGCACAGCCTACGGTGATCTTGGGGTGCCCAACAGTGAACCCAAGCCCGCCGCCTTTGCCGATATCGCCCTTGACTGGGAAACCCGACGGTACTTTACAAGTTATGAGAACCGCGTCTACTACGCAGAAGACATAACGAAATTCTTCAGGCAGAAAGCGCGGTTGGGAATCGCCCCTTATATCGGAGACTACGGCGATCTCCACACCTGGCTCATGCTTCAGGTTGACCACATCACGGGGCAAAGAGACAACATTTCGTTTACGCCTTTTGTACGGTTTTTCAAGAACGAGTATCTCGCCGAGGTCGGAGTGAGCGACAAAGGTGGGGTTTTGTTCAATTTAATAATAAGATTTTAAGGAGAAAACTATGAAAACATCAATCACCGCAATTATTTTTATGACACTTCTTTTTGTGTTCCAAAGCCATGCGCAGCATGGAGAACACGAACATAACCATGAAGGTGAGGTGGTAGAGACCCCCACCACTTCAAACAACATGGAAAACGCCGCCTGCGAAGATACCATCAATATCAAGGTAAGCGGACTTGTATGCGATTTCTGCGCCCGTTCCCTGGAAAAGGTGTTCCTGAAACGCGGGGACATCGCGGGAATCAATGTTGATCTCGGCAAAAGCTCCATAATGGTCGCCATGAAACCCGGATTGACCGTTGACGATGCGACGCTTGCGAAGCTTATCACGGATTCGGGATACAACGTGAGCGCCATTAAGAGGGGATGCGAGCATGGATAACACAGATTCCGGCTACGGAGTGAAGCAAACGCTTCTCACTTCGCTCAGCCTGCTTACGTCCGCTGGAACGCTTGTGTGCTGCGCCCTTCCCGCATTATTAGTGACGATCGGTGCCGGCGCAACCTTGGCGGGAATCGTGGGAACCGCTCCTTGGCTGATTGCGTTGTCAGAATACAAAATCTGGACGTTTGGAATCTCGGGCGCGATGCTTCTCATTGCCGGATTCGCGCTCTGGAGTTCAAGAAACGCACCCTGCCCTGTTGACCCTGGGCAGGCAATGGCGTGTGCCAGATTACGAAAGACAAGCAACTGGATATACCTGTTATCAGTGCTTCTTTGGTGCGTGGGATTTTTCTTCGCTTTTATCGCCGCGAGAGTTTTTTACTGATATCTTTCGGGTAACAAGATCAGGGGAATGTCGGGAAAACCGGCGTTTCCCTGATCTGCAGGGCAACAGAGGATGCTGGTCAGGGGTTTTTCTGGCCTCCGAAAGACTCAAGGACCATTTCGGCGAACTCGCCCGCGAATTCTCTCATTCTGTTTGATATCTGTTTCTCGGAGGTAGCCCTTTCGTAAGTGTCAGCCATTTTCATCATGGTGTAATAAAAATGGTAGTTCATTTCTCCTACTTCCATTTTCTTGGTCCAGAGATCTATTACAAGAGATTCTTTTTTCTCGGCATCCCACATGGAGATAAAAGCTGCCTCGCAGCGCTTCTCTCCAGGTTCTTCGGACTGGGAAGCCTCCCAGAAAAGACCCTCGGGAACATTGTCATCCCCTAGCATTACCTTAAGCTTGATTTCGGCATCTTTGGACATGCAAAACTCCTTGGGAAAAATTTTTTTGAAAAACCAGCACGGAAATTATATCCGGTTTTATAAGACGATTTTAAGATGGCATACTGAACTGCTTCAAATTCCTACACGGCAAAAAAAGGGGTCCATGCATTCCAGCAACTTAGGATAATTGAGCAACCGACGCCTTTTATTGCAGGGAAATCTCTACCGAAGATTATCTGAATAAGTCTGAATGGGTTCCAGTTCGGATCAGAGTTATCGACTCCTTATCTTCATCCCAAACAAGGAGCCAGTCAGGTTCTATATGGCACTCCCAGCAGGGAGCCCACTCACCTGATAAGCGGTGCGGCCTGTTAATCAGGTCAAGTGGTTCCCCGGCAACCAGTCTGGCAATTACGCTGTGGAGCTTTTCGGAATCTTTCCCCCTTCTGCCAAGCCTCTTAAGATCTCTTCTGAACTGCGCAGTTGTGCGCAACTTACGCATTATCAAACTCAGCCATCAGCTCATCAACATCTGCATATTCGATAAGACCTTCCCCGGAGCGCGCCTGACGGATAGCTTCCAAGGTCTCTTGTCTGGGTATTCTTACAATAAAAGGCAAACCTTGATAAAAAGTAACCTGTCTGTAGAACATGGTGATCGCTTCAGTAGTAGACAAACCAAGAGTGGAGAATATTTCTTCAGCTTCCCGCTTGAGTTCAGGTTCCATCCGCGCACGTATCATTTCGGTTTTAGCCATCAAAACACCTCCTTTTAGAATCAATGTACCACATTCGAGATACAAGTCAATATTTTGTAAAAACGGCCCTGTTCGTGAGTCAACCCTGTAGTAATCTTTAACTCAGCAGTCTGAAATTAGTACAGCATCGCCTGAAACCGCAGGAAGGCCGGAATTACCAGGGGAGTTTGCCCATCAGCGGTGCTATCTTGGTGCCGAAGAGCGCTACGGTGGCCACTATGCCAATAAAAGCCGCAATACCGATAGCAACTTTCACAGTGAAAAGCAGAACTATTTTATCAAGCTGTTCGGGTGTAAGTTTCATCTTAATGTCCTCCGCCCTTCGTTTTGCCGTCAAAATAGGGATCACCGAAAGGTATTACCGGGAAGCGGTTTATAAACAGAAGGAAAGTCGCCACAAACCCCGCGAGAAAACCCAAGGTAATCAGGAAATGGTTGATACTGAAAACAAGCTCGCTTGTAAGCGAGGGGATGACCAGCAGGAACTTGTCCATCCAGAGTCCCGAGAAAGAAACCGTGGCGATAAAGACAGCTATCGGGGTAACTATCTTGTGCGTGCGCGGCAGAAAGGAAACAAAAGGAAATATAAAGCAGCAGGTGAGAACAGCCCAGGCAAACGAGCGGAAAGGCTCATCCACAACCCTTTTTATCACAAACCCCGTCTCTTCGGGCATGTTCGCGTACCAAATCGTAAGGAGCTGTGAGAACATGAGGTAAACCCAGAAAAGCGAAAAACCCTGGAGTATCTTTCCCATATCCCAGTAATGATGAAGGGAGAGATAGTCATCAAGCCCCAGGTAACGCTTGAGGGGAACCGAAAGTATTATGGTCGCCCCTATGGCCGCTATCAGGCTTCCCATAAAGTAGTAGGGACCGAAAAGCGTGCTGAACCAGTGAGGATCAAGCGACATCATGAAATCCCAGGCGAAAAGGGAGAAAACAATAGCGTAGACCCCGATTACCGCAGGAGCCAGTTTCTTTAATTTCACGATGTTTTCCTTGCCCTCAAGGTCCTGCTGAATAGATGTTTTCAGATAGAAATAATTAAGTACTAAAAGTCCGGCGAAACCAATGACGTTCCTCGCCATCACGAAATTTATGTTGAGCCATATGTCCTTGGGACTGTGGTAGTGATGATGAGCGTAGGGAAGGACCACCTCCTTGCCGATAAAAAGAACAAGCAGAAGCACGAAAGAAACTATGGTAAAGCTCGCAAAACCTTCGCTTATGCGAAGAAGTCCCCTGCCCCACCTTGCGTTGGTTATCCTCAGTATGCAGGAGAACACGAGCCCGCCCTGGGCCACTCCCGTCCAGAAAAGAAAATTCACTAGGAAAAGCTGCCAGACCTCCTCGGCCCTCTCTCCCCTGGCGTTAACTACAAAAGCCACTACACCCACAGCCGCCAGAGCGAGGAAAACCTTGAACACCCAGCCGGGTATCTGGTTTCTTTTAGCGAGTATCTCCTGGTTTACGGACTGATCCATCGTTTCACTGACTCTCCTTGACAGAACCCGGGTTCTGAAGCTTTCTCACGTAATTGACCACGTGCCATGCGTCCTGCTTCGATATGTTCTCGCCGTAAGAGGGCATCATAACCTTGCCTCCGTAGCGTATATAGGCGTAGATATAACCGTCGGTTCTCTGCGCCACAGCAGGCGTGGTAAGGTTAACCGGGTAAAAACCGAGTCCTTTTTTTATTATAATTCCGTCTCCCAAACCCCCGGGGCCGTGGCACACGGCGCACTGCTCTTTGTAAACCTTGGCTCCTCTGGCAACCGACTCGTCATCTCCGGGAATCGGTCCTTTTTTTATCTGCTCGACTTTGTTTCTGTCTTCAGGCCTCATTTTGCTGCCGTCGGTGGAAATCGAGTTGCGCGGAAAAAGCACGGGCTCTTCGTAGGGCTGAATCGAGTCCTGAGACCACATGTCCCACGACCACGGAAGCGAGTGGGCAGAGGAAATGGAAAGCGCAACCGCAAAAGCGACGGCGACACATACTTTCAATCCCCTGAGAGAATTAAATCCCCAAGCTCGCCCCGGAACTGTCCGAAAAAACTTTTTATGCTTCATCAAACTTGATTTCTTCAGCTCCCGTAGAATTTAATATCGCTTCAACCGCGTCTATATTTTCCTTCTCGCACACAACGGCAACACCGAACTTGTCATCCGAAAAACGCTCGTCATAGAGCCTGACCGGGGTTCTCTGTCTTATAAGGGAATTCACTATCAGCCCCAGAAAGGTTGAAAGGGCGCCGAAAAGCACCGTAAGCTCAAAAACGATAACCATGTAGGGAAGTATTGAGACTATAGGCTTGGCGCTCACCGCTATCGGCCAGGCGCTTGAAGTAAGAACCGTAAAACCGATCCCGCAGGTCGCCCCCAGCAGACCTCCGAAGAGAGTAAAAAACCGCACAGGACTCTCAGGCAGATCAACCGCCGCCTCAATTTCGTGGTCCGGAAACGGGGAGAACACTCTCATGTTGCGGTAACCCGCTTCCTTGAGCTTGCCAATGGCTTCAAGAACCGAATCCTGATACGAGTAAATTCCGACTACGCCCTGACTCATCTCCTGCTAACCTCCCTTCTTCGGCACCGGAAGTATTTCCTTCATCTCCGCTATGGAAACTGCCGGAAGAGTTTTCACAAACAGTAAGAAGAACATGAAGAACCACGCGAAACTCCCGATTGTTATGCCGGCCTCAACAAATGATATTTTGTATATGCCCCACGCACCGGGCTCAAAATCTCTTGAAAGCGATATCACGATGATGTTGAACCGCTCAAACCACATTCCTATGTTTATCAGTATGGAGATGACGAAAAGCGCCTTTATGTTCTTTCTAACTTTCTCCCACCAGAACGCTATCGGGACAACGCAGTTGCATATCACCATCGTCCAGTAGAAAAACGCGTACTCTCCGGTCGCCCTGTAAACAAACTGTCCCCACTCATAAGGACTTCCGCTGTACCACGCCATGAAGAATTCCGCAGCATATGCGTAGCCGACTATGCAGGAAGTCAGAATTATGAGCTTCGCCATGCCGTCATAGTTATCAAGCGTTATGTAGTCCTCAAGATGGAAAATCTTCCTTATCGGTATGGTAAGCGTGATAACCATCGCAAGTCCGGAGAAAATAGCTCCGGCAACGAAGTACGGCGGGAATATGGTGGTGTGCCATCCGGGAACGTTGCCCATCGCGAAGTCCCAGGACACGACGCTGTGAACCGAGAGAACAAGAGGAGTGGCGAGAGCCGCGAAATAAAGATAGGCCCTCGTATAGTGAAGCCATTCCTTGTTTGATCCCTTCCATCCGAAGGAAAGAATCGAGTATATGATCTTTCTCGGAACTTCTTTGACCTTGTCCCTTATCGCGGCGATATCGGGAATCATTCCGACTATGAAGAACACCGAGCTTACCGTAAGATAGGTGCTTACGGCGAATACGTCCCACACAAGCGGCGACTTGAAGTTTATCCAGAGCTCCCTTGAATTCGGATAGGGTATAAGCCAAAGGAAATTCCATGGTCTTCCGAGGTGGATTATCGGGAAGAGTCCTGCGGTGAGAACGGCGAAAACCGTCATGGCCTCCGCAATTCTGTATATGGACATCCTGAACCTTGCGCGGAACAGATAAAGTATGGCCGAGATAAGCGTTCCGGAGTGCGCTATTCCAACCCAGAAAACGAAATCGGTTATGTAAACTCCCCAGAAAACCGGGTGTCGGTAGCCGGCGACTCCAAGTCCCTCCGCCACCTGATAGAAAAAGCACATGGCGCCGAGTCCCACAAGTGCTACTGTGGGAAGAAAAAGAGCCCACCACTTCCCAGACGGCTTGTCGACCATCCTGACTACATCTTCAGTTATTCTCGCGTAAGTTAAAGGTGTCTGCTGCGTCTGGCTCATCAAACTCTTTCCTGTTTCACTTTCTTAAGATAGGTAATCGCGGGCTTGGTGTTCACCACCTCGAGAACCTTGTAACCCCTTTCGTCCTCGGACAGCACAGACGCCCTGCTTTTGTCGTCAAGCAGGTTGCCGAACACTATAGCGTCGCTCGGACACGCCTGCTCGCAGGCAGTAAGAACCTCTCTGTCGCGAAGAAGCCTTCCTTCATCCTTGGCGAGATCCTTCCCGTAACTTATCCTCTGAACGCAGAAGGTGCATTTTTCCATGATTCCCTTCGATCTTACAGTCACGTCGGGATTAAGCTGCCAGTTAAGAGGCTCGGGAAACTTGTAGGTATACCAGTTGAACCTTCTTACCTTGTAGGTGCAGTTGTTCGCGCAGTATCTGGTGCCCACGCAGCGGTTGTATATCATGCCGTTTAGGCCCTCGTGGTTGTGGTAAGTCGCGAAAACCGGACATACGGGCTCACAAGGTGCGTTTCCGCACTGCTGGCAGAGCATGGGCAGGAACCTCACGTCAAGGCTTCCGTCACTGTTTTTTTCAAAGAATCTCTCTATTCGAATCCAGTTCATCTCGCGGCGCTTGGCAATCTGCTTCTTCCCTACGAAGGGAATGTTGTTCTCCGCGGAACACGCGGTCACGCAGGCTCCGCAACCGGTGCACTTATTAAGGTCTATGGCCATTCCCCATCTGTACTTGGAATATTCTTTTTCCGGGTAGAAGTCAGGGTGCTCCGAGTGGTGCTCTCCATGGGCGCCGTTATGATGGCCAATCTGGTCAAGGGCGACAGTCTTGGCGACGTGGCGGTCTCCCTGGCTTTTCGTGTACTGTGTCCTTACAAGCAGGTCTCTTTTTCTGAGGGATGAAACGTTCGCCTTGGTTGAAAGCAGCGAGGGCCCGCCTGAAAGCGCGTCGGTAGCCGCAGACAGCAGAGCAAAGGGGTTCACGCCTCTTCCCTTCGCGTACCTTCCGTAGGAAGTGTGTCCCTGCCCGATCGGAACGGCAATCGTATCCGGCCTTATTCCCTCGTAGACGAAAACCTGCACCTCGAAACTTCCCCCGGGGGTATCGACCTTGACGTAAGAACCGTCCTCAAGACCCATTTTCGCCGCGACGGTGGGATTTATCTCAAGCCAAGAGTCCCATACCGAAGTGGTAAGAGCATCGGGAAGTTCCTGAAGCCATGGCTTGTTCGCCCCCCTTCCGTCAAGAAACCTGTGGGACGGATAGGCAATCAGGTGAAAATCCCCTTCTCCGCGGAACTGCGGATCGCGGAAAGAAACGGAACTTATCCTGGATGAAAGAGCTACATTGACGGGTGCGGGAGTGGTCGTCACAGAACCTTTTACAAGAAGTTTTTCCCAGAATCTCTCGAAGCCTGTTCCGGGAGAGAGAGCCGCAGCCCTCTTCTTCCAGGCGCTTCTCAGGTAGTCGTAGTATTTTTTCTCGGCAAACGTGTTTTTAAGCGCCTCAACATTCTTTGAAACGGAGATCAGCGCGTCGCCCGCGGATTTAGTATTGAAAACCGGTCTCATGACGGGCTGAGTGATGCCGGTTGTGCTCTTTTTCGGGCTGTAGTCTCCCCAGCTCTCAAAGGAAGTGCTTTCGGGAAGTACGAGATGCGCCTTCTCGGAAGTCTCGTCAAGAAATGGAGAGAGGCTTACGACAAACGGAACTTTTTCAAGTGCTTCGGCGACTTTCAGTTCCCCGGGAAGCGTGAAAACCGGGTTTGTGTTATGAACGATGAGAATTTCCACCTCACCTGACCTCATTTCCTCCACCAGCTTCTTCATGTCGCTGAAGCTGCTTGCATCCGAGATTGAAAGAGGGTCCGAGAAATCAACCGTCTTGCCGATGTTTCCGGCAAGGTAGTTAAGCATGTTCACGGCAACAATGGTCTCGGTGGCGTTTGATCCCGTGTTGGCCGCCCCGCCCCCTATCGCCAGGCTTTTTGAGGTAGCAAAGTCCCGGGCGATTTTCTCTATTGTGTCCGAGGACACTTCGGTGAGCGCCGCGACTTTCTCGGGCGTGTATCCTGAAACCATCCTGGCTATCAGCCCGGGGGCAACCTTGTTAAGCCCCCTTGAAATCATAACGTTGGCAATCGCGAGAGCGAGGTACTGCTCTGTGCCCGGTTTCGCCGCAATCCACGTATCGGCGTTTGAAGCGGTCATCCCGGAGCGCGGCTCTATATGAACGACCTTGCCGGTTTTTCCGTGATCTATGTCTCTTAGCTTTGAATATCCTATGGAGTTTGAAACCGCAGAAAGCCACGTTTCAAGATAATCAGCTCCGAATGAAAGAAGGTAGTCCGCCTTGTCTATCCTGTAGGAAGGGATCTCGTCTCTTCCGAAAACAATTGAATTAGCCTTTCTGATGGGTTCGTGTGAGAAAGCCTCGTAAACGTAGTGCTTTCCTCGAAGAGGTCTCAGGAATTCCGAAACGAACTTCGAGTAAGTTCCCGAAACGTTATTGCTCAGATAGACAATCTTGCCCGAGCCGAGGGAATTCAGTTTTTCCGCGAGGATTGCTTCTCCCCGCTCCCAGCCTATGGCCTGAAGTCTCTGGATCTCAGTGTTGAGTACAAGCGGGGAACGGACCCTGTCGGGATTGTAGAGCCCCTGTAGGGATGCCTGGCCCATGGCGCATGTCTTTCCCTTGTTTATAGGACTCTCGGGGTTGCCTTCAACCTTGATGGCACGTCCCTCGCGGTTTTTCACCACGAGACCGCATCCCGACGAGCACTCCCTGCAAGTCGTCGCGTAGAACTTGGGTACTCCGGGAATAACGTTTTCAGGAGGAATAACGTAAGGAATTATCTGTTCCACCGGCTCCGAGCAGCTTCCGGCAACGGCTGCCGTACCACCAGCTACCCCGATCACTTTCAGGAAATCTCTTCTCTTCATGCCGTTTTTTGTTTTATCTTCTTTCCGAGACATATATCCCCTCCGGCCTAGTAATGACAGGTCAGACAATCCTTAAGTTCGGTTTTATGTTGCTCGTTGTCGGCGTTTTCTTCATGACACGATATGCAGAATCCCATCGTCAGGTCCTCTGCCTTGTGCACCACGTCCATTTTCTCGACTTCCCCGTGGCAGGTGCTGCACTCAAATCCGCGCTTTATGTGCCTTTTGTGGTTAAAACGTACAAACTCCGGCATTCCCGCGGAGGTTGTGCCGTACATTCCTGTAACCTTTACCCACGGTATCGGTTCCTGCCTTTGCCAGTAACCCTTTACCTTGTTTATCTCCTCTCTTATGTTGATCGTCTGCCCTCCCTGCGTTGTGTACTCAACGTCCCTTCCGGCAACATAGGAATGACATCCCATGCACTTCTGCACCGAGGGAATACCGGGATGGGGAGAAACTTCCGTGTAGCTGTGGCAGGTCTGACATTGTATCTGGTTATCCCCGGCGTGTATCTTGTGGCTGAAAAGAACCGGCTGCGCGGGGCCCTTGTCGCTGCTCTCGGCAGTTTCGGCGTAAAGGTAAAAACCCGCCATCACAAGCAAAACGGCTATAGCAATAGGCAGAAATCTCTCTCTCTTCATCTTGAACTTGCTTAAAAACGGGTTTATTAATCAGGAAGCAGATTAATGGGCTAGTATTATTAGCAAGTTCTTCAAATCTGTCAAGAACTCAGAAACCGCTTTGGAAAAACCGTAAAACTTTAAAGAAAAAAGCCGACGCGGAGCAGTTACGGCCTGGGAGAAATCACCAATCCGCTTTCCGGGAAAGTTCCTCTAAAAAGACATCCTCTGAGAATTTGCCTCCGAAAAGAGGGGGAAAACAGCTCTCCCCAATACCCCTGAGTCCGGAAAAGGAGCCGCCTTCGACGTCAAGCCCCGGGAAATGGGGCAGCACCCCGAGTATGTCCACCGAGAAAACATCCCTAAAGACGGCGGGATTGGTCGCTGAAGCCACGTCCGCAGTCCCCGGAAACCCGTTTATCACCACCCCGAGCACATCTGCGCCCCTTTGCCTCGCGTACTCAAGCGAAAGGCCGGTATGGTTAAGGGTGCCGAGCCCCGGGCGCGCGACGATAACCATCGGCGCATCGAGGGAAACGGCAAGGTCAGCCATCATATAACTCCCGGTAACAGGCACGCAGAGACCTCCCGCGCCTTCAACCAGGGTTACCTCGTTTCGGGATATGTAATCCCGCGTATGTTCTATTATTTTCTCAAGAGGAATATCAGTCCCCTCAATCGCGGCTGCGCGATAGGGAGAAAGAGGGACTTTCAGGCGGCAGGGAGAAACCTCCGACATCACGCAGTCCCTTCCCAGAAATGCGTAGATAAACTCGGCGTCGCTCAGACCTTCGAGATCCGTTCCGGTCTGAAACGGCTTTATTACTCCGGTCGCAAGGCCTTTTTCGGAAAGAAGGGCTGCAAGCGCCGCGGTAACCACGGTTTTCCCCACTCCCGTGTCGGTGCCGGTTATGAAAACGGCTTTGGGAAGATCCTTCATCAAATTCGCGGCAGGAGAGCTACAAACCCAGTTCCCTTACCTTCTCGGTTACCTCTTCAGCGTGAGACGAGGTCTTTACCTTGTTCCAGATGTGGGCTATTCTGCCACCTTTTTCTATAAGAAAAGTGACCCTGCGGGCGCTGTCAAACTTGCTTCTCACCCCGTAGAGATTAACTATCTCCCTGCTCTTGTCGCTAAGCAGCGGGAAGTTGAGTGAAAACTTGTCTCTGAAGTTCTCATGGGACTTTACTCCATCTGTGCTTACCCCAAGGATCTGCACCCCGAGAGACACAAGCTCCCCCTCAGCGTCGCGAAGCGAGCAGGCCTCCTTGGTACAGCCCGGAGTGTTGTCTCTGGGATAGAAGTAAAGCGCCACGGTTCCTTTAGAGTAGAAGTCGCTCAGCCTTATCTTCTCCGCTCCGTAGGTTTCAGTTTCAAAATCAGGAGCCTGGCTCCCTATCTCAAGATTTTCTCCCATTTCCAACCTCCTTGGTCACGGCGACAAAACACTGGGGATCAGAACATCCCCAGGCTTTCCTTTGCCGCTTCGCTCATCTTTCCCGGATCCCAGGGCGGATCCCACACGATCTCGATGTTCACTTCGGAGACCCCGTCAAGTTCCTCGACAAGGTACTTGGCCTCGGCAACTATCTGTGTTGCGGCGGGACATCCGGGAGACGTCATAGTCATATCGATATTCACCCTGGAATCTTCTATGGCAACCCGGTAAACAAGTCCCAGATTGACTATATCTATGGGTATCTCGGGATCGTATATGTCGCCGAGAATCTCCATCACGTCATCTTCGGTAACTCCGGGTTTTTCAGTCGTCCCGTTCATCGAAAAAAAACCTTTCCTTGAAAAATATCATTCCCCCGCCTGCGACTCAACACCGCATTCGGGGCACAAGCCATCAGATTCTCCGTATTCGTAGTATTCGCCACAGTAAGGGCAAAGCTTCACCTTGGGCCTCGTTATAAGCCAAAGCGGCAGAAACAGTATGAGGACGAAAAACACGCCGAGGAACCACAAAAACGCCTTCCCCGTGGTTTTGCCCCTGCTTTTTGCATCCGTGTAAACCCAGAAAGCAACTATAAACGCGATCGCCAGTCCAACAAGTTCCATGGTAAAACTTCTCTCCTATCGGAAATTATACGCCCTGTTCACCACTCAGAGACCCAGTTCTTTTACCTTGCCCAGCACCTCTTCGGCGTGGGAAGAGGGTTTAACCTTGTCCCAAATATACGCTATCCTGCCACCTTTCTCTATAAGAAATGTGGTCCTGCGGGCAACAATGGGGATAAGCTTCCACCTTGCCCCGTAAAGATCCACTATCTTCCTTTTTTTGTCGCTGAGCAGCGGGAAGTTGAGTGAAAACCTGTCTCTGAACTTCTCATGGGACTTTACCCCGTCTGTGCTTACCCCCAGAACCTTTACCCCGAGAGACGCAAGTTCCCCCTCAGCATCGCGAAGCGAACAGGCTTCCATGATGCAGCCTGTAGTGCTGTCCTTGGGATAAAAGTAAAGCACAACCGTCCCTTTAGAGTAAAAATCGCTCAGCCTTACCTTCTCCGCCCCGTAGGTTTCGGCTTCAAAATCAGGAGCCTGGCTCCCTATCTCAAGACTTCTTCCCATAACTTCCCCTCTACCCTATTGATTTTATGGCCTCAAGCGCCGCGTCATAATCCGGTTCATTCACTATGTCTTCAACGTACTCAACGTGCTCAATCACGTTATCGCGACCCACAACGAAAATCGCGCGGGCAAGAAGCCTGTTCTCCTTTATAAGCACGCCATATGCCTCTCCGAAAGAGGCGTACTGGTAATCTGACGCCGTCCCTACCCTATCCACCTCCGCGGCCCCGCAGTAGCGGCTCTGGGCGAACGGAAGATCCATGCTCACCGTTACTATCCGGACCGAATCAGAAAGCGTCGCCGCTTCCTCGTTGAACCTCCTGATCTGAACATCGCAGACCGGCGTATCCACCGAAACCACCACGTTGAACACCTTCACATCATTGCCGAAATTCTCAAGGCTTACCTCGCTTCCCAAGTTCTCCACGCACCTGAAATCGGGAGCCTGATCACCTCTTTTCAGTTCAGGACCGATAAGGGTAAGCGGAGCCCCCTTCAGCTTTACAGCATTTTCTCTTTCCATCTGTCTTTTTCCTCCTCAAGGCTGTTTTTCTTCGATATCAAGATTTATTTTCCTGGCCGTCACGCTAGCGTCATAAATGGATATCCCCGCAATGAAAAGCGTCGCAAGAGAATACCCGGCAACGAGAGTAAGCGTAGAGCGGGGAACATCTTCAAGCGTCCGGGTGTCCGCAAATTCAAGGAAAACCTCAAGCGGCTCACGGGAGAGAACGTTCACTATTATTATAAGAGCGAATATCGAGACGGCCTTAGAGAACTGCCCGTTGTAGAGCTGTCCCAGTCCCGGGAAAAAAAGGGAGAGCAGTACCGCCAGCCAGGGTTTTTTTCTTCCACGCATGCTCCACAAACACTCCATCAGCAAAGAAGAGCGCGAAGGGCCTCTCCGGGGCTTTTTGCTCTCATGAACGTTTCTCCTATAAGAAAAGTGTCTATACCGCAGGCCATAAGTCCCTCCATGTCAGCAACTGACGATATGCCGCTTTCACTTATTACGATTTTCCCTTCGGGCACCATGGCGGAGAGCCTCTTTGAGACATCAAGCGAAACGTCGAATGTCCGAAGATCCCTGTTATTTATGCCGATTATTTGGCCCCCCGCCAGCAGGGCGGTCTCCAGTTCCTCCTCGCCGTGCACCTCAACGATGCAGTTCATCCCGAGGGAGCGCGCGAGGGAAAGATATTCCTCTATCTGCCCGCGGTCCAATACGGCGACTATAAGCAGCACGAGGTCGGCCCCGTGGCACCTTGCCTCATAGATCTGGTAGGGGTCTATGGTGAAATCCTTTCTCAGAATCGGAAGCGCCGAGTGAGTTCTTATATCGGAGAGATAGGAAATATCGCCTCCGAAGAACCTGCGGTCGGTAAGAACCGAAAGCGCGAAGGCCCCCGAGGCTTCATACTCCCGGGCAATGGAGAGATGGTCGAAATCATCCCTTATGACACCCTTGGAGGGAGAAGCCCGCTTTATTTCCGATATTATTTTCACCCCGCGTGTCTCTGCGTGAAGAGCGGCGAAATCAATGGCCGGTGAACGGTCCGCGGAGGCAGACACGAGTTCCCCGAGAGGAAGCTTTTTTTTCGCCTCATCCAGTTCCTGCCTTTTATACGCAACTATGTCGTCAAGAATCATTCGGCTGGTTACGGTTGGTAATTTCAACGAGCATCTCAAGCTTCCTGCGCGCGGCACCGCTCAAAAGAGAATCTCTGGCCAGAACTAGTGCTTCCGAAAGGCTCGCCGCGTTGCCTGAAACGTATATGGCAGCCATGGCGTTAAGCAGGCTTGCGTCTGTTTTCGCGCCGCCATCCCCTCCTTCGAGCACAGAGAGGGTTATCTCCGCATTTTCGGCCGCGCTTGTGCCGCCTGTGAGCTCCTCGCGGGAGTGTATTTTCACGCCGAAATCTTCGGGGTGCAGATCGTACTCGGCGATTTCGCCGTCGCGAAGTTCGGCCACTTTCGTGCTCCCCGTAACGGTTATCTCGTCCATGCACCCTTCTCCGTGAATCACCATCACCTTCTGCGAACCCAGATTTTTAAGCACTTCGGCAACAGAAACGAGAAGCTGCGGTGAGTAGACTCCCATAACCTGATTTCTCACTCCCGCGGGATTTACCACGGGACCTATCAGATTAAAAACAGTCCTTATTCCGAGATCCTTTCTGCACTTGGCGACATTCCTCATGGCGGGGTGATATACGGGAGCGAAAAGAAAAGCTATGCCCGCTTCCAGAAGACATTTCTGCGCGAGAGACGGGGAGATATCTATTTTTACTCCAAGCGCTTCCAGAACGTCCGCGCTTCCGACCGGGCTTGAAACCGACCTGTTTCCGTGTTTTGCGACCGTGACTCCTGCTCCCGAGACTATGAAGGCGGCGGTTGTGGATATGTTAAACGTCCCGCTTCCGTCGCCGCCGGTCCCGCAGAGGTCCACTGCGGTTTCCCTGTCGCAGTCTATCTTTTCCGCCTTGCCCAGAAGGGCCTTCGCCACGCCGGTTATCTCGGAAACGGTTTCCCCCTTAATGCGAAGAGCCGTAAGAAAGGCGGCCATCTGAGTCTCGGGAAGTTTCCCCTCCATCATAAGGTCAAAGACCGCAGTCACCTCTCTCTCAGAGAGATCCCCGCCTTCCACAAGTTTTGAGATCACTTCATTTATCATCGCCCGACCCGCCTTCTTCCATCTCTTTTCCTATCTTGTCGAGAATGCCGTTTATAAACGCGGCGGAGGTCTCAGACCCGAACTCCTTGGCCACTTCGATCGCCTCGTCTATAGTAACAGGCAGAGGTATATCGCTCAAGAAAGCGATTTCGTAAACCGAGAGGCGCAGAATGTTCCTGTCTATCATGGACATTCTCGACACCCTCCAGTGCTCAGAAGATCTGTTCAAGATGCCGTCTATTGTGTCTATATTCTCAAGAACCCCCCGGCAGAGCGTAAACGCAAATTCAAGTGTTTCGCCGTCCGCCGTCCCCTGATGAAATGAACAGAATGATCTGAAGTCGGAACGCAGACCGGATGTCTGCGGAGAACTGCCCCCAGAGGCTGAATCAACCTGATAGAGGAACTGAAGGGCGGTCTCTCTTGATAGCCTTCTTTTCCCCATCTGGCAAGTCTAGGAAAGCACTTTTACGAGATTGACCATCTCAAGCGCGCCGAGCGCGGCTTCGCTTCCTCTGTTCCCGGCCTTGACCCCTGCCCTCTCAATAGCCTGCTCGGTCGTTTCCGTGGTTATTATGCCGGAGCAGACGGGCACCCCGGTCTCAAGAGCCACCGCGGATAAATCCTTTGTCACCTGCGAAGCGAGAAAATCAAAATGGGAAGTCTGCCCCCTTATTATGGCTCCGATCGCCACGACGGCATCGTATTTTCCCGACAGCGCCGCCTTTTTCACCGCCAACGGCACCTCGAAAGAACCCGGAACCTTTATCACGTCTATAGACCTCTCGGCGGCGCCGTGGCGAACGAGGGTATCAATCGCCCCCTCCGTCATGGGGTTTGTTACGAAACTGTTTACCCTGCTTGACACTATGGCGAAACGGAATTTCCCGGCGCTCAGTTTTCCTTCTATCGTTTCAGGCATCTGCTCCCCTCTTACTTTGATATTGAAAGAATATTACTGAAATCAGCACTTTTTCCCATTGCAATTTCCTTTTCCATGTAATCCGAGATGTCTATGGGAACGCTCCCGACCAGCCTGAGTCCGAAGCCCTCAAGTCCCTTTACCTTTATCGGGTTGTTAGTGAGAAGTCTTATGTCGCGCACTCCAAGACCCCTGAGTATCTGGGCTCCCACTCCATAATGCCTGAGTTCAGCCTTGAGTTCCTGTCTCTCCGGAACAAGGGCGGGCATCTCCTTTATCTTCCCGTTTGAATAGCGCCCTATCTTTTTCGCAAATCCCCCGTTGCTTGACTCCTGGTTTATGTAGACAAGAACTCCGGAGCCGTTTGCCTCTATCATTTTGAGGGACTGTGTAAGCTTCGCCCTGCTGTGGCAGTAAAGCGAACCGAAAATGTCGCTTATGGCGCAGTCGGAGTGCACCCTGACAAGCGTATCTTCTTCGGGGCTCAGTTCCCCCTTCACAAAGGCCATGTGCTGAAGACCGTCTATTTCATTTTCAAAAGCGATGGCACGGAAAACCCCGTACTCGGTAGGCACCTCCGCCTCAGCAACCCTGCGCACGAAGCTCTCCTTACCTATCCTGTACCTTATCAGATCGGCTATAGTGGCGATCTTTATGCCGTGGCGTTTCGAGAAACCCATCAGGTCCTCAAGACGCGCCATGTCTCCGTCCTCCTTCATTATCTCGCAGATAACCGACGCCGGGTGGAAACCCGCCAGCCTTGATATGTCGACTGAGCCTTCGGTGTGGCCGGCGCGGACAAGCACTCCGCCCTTTTTAGCTATAAGCGGGAAGATATGTCCGGGACGTACGAAATCCTCAGGCCTTGAATCCGGGGATATCGCCTGTCTTATCGTTGAAGCCCTGTCATGGGTTGATATGCCGGTCGTAACCCCTTTTTTCGCATCTATGGGAACGGTGAAAGCCGTGTGTTCCAGAGCTTCATTGTACTCGGGCTTTATGGGTTGGAGAGCCAAGCGCTCAGCGTCTTCCTGGGTAAGGGAGAGACAGATAAGACCGCGGCCGTGAGTGGCCATGAAATTGATCGCTTCCGCGGTAGCGTTCTCCGCAGGTATGACAAAATCTCCCTCGTTTTCCCTGTCTTCGTCATCCACCAGTATTACAAGTTTGCCCTGTTTTACGTCATCAATAATTTCTTCAATGGAATTCATCTTCCTGTATGTCCTTCCGCCGCAAAAAATGTCACAAATACAAACAGTTTCTTTAAGCAGAATATAGAATAGACGGCGTCTCTGTCAATAAACACGCGGAGCTTCACGTGCGGAAAAGACCCACTTTTTCCTTTATCTGCTCCATGTTCTCTTCGGCCGTCTGTTTCGCCCTGAGAGTTCCCTCGCGCAGTATGTCCCTTACCTCGTCCGTACTTTTCTCGTACCGCGCCCTTTTCTCTCTTATGGGCTCAAGGAGAAGATTTATCGCGCGCGCAAGTTTCTTCTTTACCTCGACATCACCGACATTCCCGGTCCTGTAGCGGTCCTTGAGGTCTTCGACCTCCTCTGTGTCGTCATTGAAAAGATCGTGATAGATAAAAACCGGGTTTCCTTCCACGGTGCCCGGTATGTCGGCCCTTATTCTCTTGGGGTCTGTATACATGCTCCTTACCTTGCGCTCAACTTCCTTCTCGCTGTCGGCGAGATATATGCAGTTGTTAAGGCTCTTGCTCATCTTCCTGTTTCCGTCGGTGCCCACAAGACGCGACGCTTCGCTTATGAGCGGTTCAGGCTCCCCGAAGTAATCCCCGTAGAGAAAATTAAATCTCCTGGCAAGCTCTCTCGTGAGCTCAACGTGGCTCAGCTGGTCCTCGCCCACGGGAACCTTGGTCGCACGGAACATCAGTATGTCGGCGGCCATGAGCACGGGGTATCCGAGAAGTCCCGCCGAGTAGTTGTCCCCGACTCCCATGTCCTGAATCTTCTCCTTGAGTGTGGGGATTCTCTGGAGTCTCGGCACTGGGCAGAGCATCGAGAGTATGGTTGAGAGTTCCGTTATCTGCGGCACCTGGGACTGCACGTAGAAAACCGAGCGCTCCGGGTCCATTCCCACGGAAAGCCAGTCGCATACCATCTCGATCGTGTTTTCCTCAACCTCAACCGCCCTGTCGTAATGCGTGGTCAGCATGTGGAGATTCGCGACCAGGAAAAAGCAGTCGTATTCGCCTTGGAACCTGATGCGATTTCGAAGCGAACCCACAAGGTGCCCCAGATGAAGCTTCCCCGTGGGCCTGTCCCCCGTAACCAGAATCGGTTTTTCGCTCACTGTCAGCCTCCGAAAATCGATGCGTGGCGGTAAGGTTACTTAAACAGTCAGGATACTCAACAGGAAAGAGGGCTCTGAAGAACTCTCAGGACAGACGCAGTCGGTGTCAGCAAATACCGTTTTACATCACGTTGACCCTGTGCTTGCGAGTGAACCTTGTGGGGATCATAACAGAAGAGTTTTTTCACACAACATGTATAGATTAAGAGCGGGATTGTCGCAGGATGGCCTGCCTGGGAAATTGACCAGCAATTCCCACTAAGTCCTAAAACTCCTTAAAACAAAGGGGTTCAGGACTTAAAAACCATCCCGCATATGTTGACACGGAGCTTTGATGCGTGGTAAGTTAAATGAAAATATTTCTCATTTAACTTATCGAATGCGCAAAACACTTTTCTTACTGCTGACAACAGCCTTTTTTGGAGTGCAGATACTCTCCACTGCCCACGCGGCCGAATACGGTTCGCAGGAGCACAAGCATGAGGGAACTGAATGCGAAATATGCATAAACGCCAAGTACCAGGACTACACAGACCCCGGCGCCACCAGAGAACTCCGTGTTACCCACCGCACACAGCACATCCCGCAGCCACCCGCTGACTTTATAGTCGTTCTGGACACCTGTGAAGCGGGAATTACCCGCGGACCTCCCACCTCCTCCCGAGCTGCAAACAGACTTTTCATTCCCCGCACATACATGCGGGCAGCAGAATTTTCTTTTCAAACTTAAGGAGGAAAAAATGAATACATTACGTTTCGCGGTCATAACCGCGTTTTTTGCCGTCTTGGCGTTTTCTCACGTCCCGGCTTTTGCCGCTTCCGATCAGGAGATAGAGGCCCTAAGAGAGGAGATAAAGGCCATGAAATCGGAATACGAGAACCGGATTTTAAAGATGGAAGAAAAACTCGTCGAGATGAGAACTGAAGCATCTCAGGCGAAAACGACCTACTCAAAGAGCAAGGACAAGGCCTATCCGGGCAGAGCCATCTACAACAGCAACCTTAACCCCTCAATAGGAGCAATACTGGGCGGACGCTTCGCCGCGTTCTCTTCTGATGAAGGAGAAATTCCCGGATTCGTCCTGGGACACGAGGGAGAACGCGGGGCGGAAGGAATCTCTCTTGGAGAAACCGAACTTAATGTTTCGACAAGCGTCGACGATAAATTCTACGGCCACATAACCACCGCCCTTGCAGACCATGGAGACGGGGTCGAGATTGAGCTTGAGGAGGCATACGTGGAGACCCTTCCGGGTTCCGGGCTTCCGACCGGGGCAACCATAAGGATAGGCCGTGCGTTCTGGACTCTGGGATACATGAACGAGCATCACGCCCACGGAGATGACTTTGCCGACCGCCCCCTGCCTTACAGGGTGTTTCTCGACAAGTCCTTTAATGATACCGGAGCGGAGATTTCATACGTGCTTCCGACCGACTTCTATGTCGAGGCGGGAGGCGGTGTTTTTCGCGGAGACGATTTCCCGTTTGGGGGAGCTGATGGCAACGACATAAACTCGTTCAGCGCCTTTATGCGGATAGGCGGTGATATAGGAGGAAATTCATCCTGGAGAATCGGGGGCTACCTGCTTGACGGAGAGGCAAGCGGTCGCGGCGGTGGTCACGGACACGGACATGGAGATGAGCATGGAGACGAACATGCTGAAAACGGCCATGATGATCATGAGGAAGAACACGACGAACACGGAGACGAAGACGAGCATGGACACGAAGATGAGCACGGACACGAAGACGAGCACGGGGAGTTCTTCAGTGCCGGCATGTTCACGGGCGACACAAGGCTTTACGTGGTTGATTTTCGCTACGTCTGGGCACCCACCGGAAACAACCGCCAGAAAGAGGTTCTCCTCCAGGGTGAGTATTTCTGGCGCGACGAAGAGGGTGAATACACCCTTGAGGAAGAAACAGAGCACCTCGACGGGGGAAGCAGCGGATGGTACGCACAGGGTGTTTTCAAGTTTTCGCCGAAATGGAGAATCGGCGCCCGCTATTCCCAGCTGTACTCTCCCGAGGATTCGGGGATAGACCACGATCCCTACACCGTGGCTGTCATGGGCGACTGGTCAAACAGCGAGTTCTCGCGTATTCGCCTTCAGTACAACCACGAAAAACTGGGAGAGGATCTGAGCGACAATCAGTTCCTGCTCCAGTACATAATGGCCATAGGTGCACACGCCGCGCATAAATATTGAGGGCAACTGTGACAGGAAACATTGGCTGACTTTTCTCTCCTTCCTCCTGCCGGGGCTGCTTTTCGTGGCCCCGGCAGGTTTCTTTGAGGGAAACTGACGGCCCCAGTTGCAGCATATTGACACTGTACTTTTTCGTATGATAGGCTAAATGATAATGTTTCTCATTTAATAATGCAGATGCGCAGAACACATTCCCTATTGCTTACAATTGCCTTTCTGGGGGCGCAGATCCTCTCCTTTGCCCATGCGGCCGAGTGCAGTTCCCGGGAGCACAAGCATGAGGGAGATCAATGCGAGATATGCATAAACGCCAAGTATCAGGACTATACAGATCCCGTCGCCGCTGGTGAAATCCGTATTGCCTACCGCGCACAGTGCGTACAGCAGCCATCCGCTGACATTATCGTCGTCCGGGATTCTCGCGAAGCGGGAATTACCCGCGGACCTCCCACCCCATCCTGAGTTGTAAACAGACTTTTTATTTCCCGTACATACGTGCGGGCAGTTGAGTTTTACTTTCAAACTTAAGGAGGAAAAAATGAATACATTACGTTTCGCGGTCATAACCGCGTTTTTTACTGTCTTGGCGTTTTCTCACATCCCGGCTTTCGCCGCTTCTGACCAGGAGAAATTAAAAGTATTTACCTGCGAACCGGAATGGGCGGCTCTGGCCCAGGAAGTAGGCGGTGACAAGGTGGAAGCATTTTCGGCTACCTCGGCCATGCAGAATCCGCACTACATACGGGCGCGCCCAAGCCTGATATCAAAAGTGCGCAAAGCCGATCTGCTGCTCTGCTCGGGCGCAAGCCTTGAGATAGGCTGGCTTCCGATTCTGCTTAAGAAAACAAGCTCCGACCTCCAGCCCGGTTCTGTCGGCTACATCATGGCGTCACAGCTCGTTACAATGCTTGAGGTCCCGGTCGTGGTCGACCGCAGTATGGGAGACATACATCCGGAAGGCAATCCCCACGTGCACCTGAATCCTTACAACCTGATCATAGTGGGTGAGACTCTCGCTGAGCGGCTTTCGGAGATAGACCCTGAAAACGCCTCTTTCTATAAGTATAATTACCGGGATTTTTCGTCGCGTTTCAGTGCTGCGATTTCCCGATGGGAATCCGAGGCTGCCGCGCTTAAAGGAAAACCGGTCGTGTTTCATCACAAATCGTTTACTTATCTGATTGACTGGCTAGAAATGAAACAAGTTGGAACACTTGAACCGAAACCCGGCATTCCGCCGACAACTTCTCACCTGAAGAATCTGCTGCTGCAACTAAGGAAAAGCCCGGCGGACGTGATTATCCGTACTCCTTACGATCCGGATGGCGCGAGTAAGTGGCTGTCGGAGAAAACCGGGACAAGGGCAATCGTGCTTCCTTACACCATTGGCGGCAATGAGCAGAGCGGCGATCTGTTCGCGCTGTTTGAAAATACTATAGCTTTGCTGAAAGAAACACATGATGTTAAGCGGTGAACTTCTGGAAATCATCGGGCCGGCAATGGCTGCCGGCCTCATGATTGCGCTCACCCACGCTCCCCTGGGCATTGAAGTGCTCCGCCGCGGGATCATCTTTATTGATCTTGCCGTGGCGCAGATTGCGGGTCTCGGGCTTGTGGTCGGCAATATGTTTATCCATGATCCTTCTATTTGGCTGATCCAGCTGATAGCGCTTGGCTGCGCGGTCGTAGCAGGGCTGTTTTTCCGCAAGGTGGAAACTGCCATGCCAGAGCGACAGGAGGCGATCATAGGGTGCACTTTCGTACTTGCCGCATCGCTGGCGCTGCTGCTGCTGGCCGATCATCCCCACGGCGGAGAGGAGGTAAAGCATCTGCTTTCAGGACAGATGCTGTTTGTGACATGGACAGATGTAGCGAAACACGCGCCCATTTACGCGTTGATACTGCTGGCTTGGTTTTCCAAGCCAGAGGTGCGAAACAATATAGGATTTTATCTGATCTTCGCTCTCGCCATCACTTCATCGGTTCAACTGGTCGGCGTTTACGTAGTCTTCGCAAGCCTTATACTCCCGGCTTTGGCCGCGGTAAAAGTCAAACGGCCATACCTTATTGCATGGCTCTGCGGAGTGGCGGCGGTTCTCTCCGGTATTGCCTTGGCCATAGCGTTTGATATGCCCGCCGGACCGATCATCATCCTGTCATATACCGCAACGGCCCTGATTATACGAGGAGTCAGGATAGCAAGCTGGGACCAGAAAACTTAAGAAGAGTTTGGTATGCGTCCCCTGGTAATGAATTTGCAAACCAACACAATGCTACCGTTAAAAGCTGGGTATCGATAATGCTATATATCAGGAGTGTTTTAATAGAACAGATGCCGTTAAGTAAATCCTTTCGATATGAAACGTTAGGGGGTTAAAGAGATGAGAAAATTTGATGTTGTGGTTGTTGGAGCCGGTCCGGCAGGGATAGGGGTTGCTGCCATGCTTAAGGATTTGGGTATAAAGCAAATGATTGTTCTTGAAAGAGAAGAAGTCGGTGCGACTTTCGAGAAATGGCCGAAGGAAATGCAGCTCATAACCCCTTCATTTACAACTAATTTTTATGGTCATCTTGACCTTAATGCTGTTATATCCGGAACCTCGCCTGCATACATGCTTCGAAAAGAACACCCTACCGGCAAGGAGTATGCTCTGTATTTAAAAACTGTATCAGAATATTTTGATTTGCCGGTTATGGAACATACAAATGTGGAGAAGGTACTTTATTCTGAAGGCTCTTTTAAGGTTCACATTACTGAACAAAAGCCGATAGAATCCCGCTTTTTGATCTGGGCGGGCGGAGAATTTCAATACCCGAATACAAATTCTATTCCAGGTGCTGAATTGTGTCTGCACAACAGCCAAGTGGAAAGCTGGGAAGACGTTAAAGGCGATGAAATTTACATTATTGGCGGTTATGAGAGTGGAATTGATGCGGCCGTCCACTTAAGTCGATTGGGCAAAAAGGTTCGTGTATTAGACCGCGATGCGCGTTGGAGTAAAGAAACAACTGACCCAAGTGAAAACTTATCGCCTTTTACGTTGGAGAGGTTGAAGCAGGAAATAATTTATAACAGGATTGAGCTTGTTGGTAAATCCATGGTTAGGGAGATAAAGCTGAAGCAGGACAAGTATTTGATTTATGTCAGAGGCAAATCATCACCTTATCAAAGTGCCACACCACCCATTTTGGCAACAGGGTTTAAAAGCAGTTTAGTCGTCATTAAAAACTTGTTTGATTGGGAGAAAGATAAAGCTTATTGCTTGCTGAATGAGCAGGATGAATCAACTAAAACTCCTGGATTGTTTCTCGTTGGTCCACAAGTTCGCCATGATGATCTTATTTTTTGTTTTATCTATAAGTATCGGCAGAGGTTTGGTGTTGTCGCTAATGCAATTGGAAAACGATTGGGTATGGATACAACGCTGATTGAGTCGTATCGTAATGAAGGTCTCTACCTAGATGATTTGAGCTGTTGCGGAGAGGAGTGTGTTTGCTGATGCAAGAAGAATTAGCTCAGAAAAAATTTAAGGCCAACATAAAAATACCGTGGTTATGCCAACTGATTGCCAGTTCGTCCTGGTTCCTTTCCGTTATTGCCTACGGATCATTTGAACTGGGTGATTGTCTGCAATTGTTAGCTGCATCCGCTTGGACCGTATCTAATATTATAAATTATTGGGAATTGCCGAGCTGAAGGGACCAAACTCTTTGTTATACCTTAGCCCTTTGAAGAAACTGTTTGATAGGTTCGTAAATGCGTCTAATATTCAAGGATGGCGCGCCCGGAGGGATTCGAACCCCCAACCTCTTGATCCGTAGTCAAGCGCTCTGTCCAGTTGGGCTACGGGCGCGGAGAAAGAAACGCTCCCTAATGGTTCCTGAGCCAAGTGACGCAGTCAACCTGAAAACGAGCAGGAAGAATTAACAATACGGATTTCTATATTATAATAGTCGCTCTGAATCTGATTTCGGGAAGAACAAAATGGAGAAACTCGAATCTCTTCTTGACATTGAAGTCGACGCCTATCTGCAGAGGGTAAAAGACAGGGAAGAAACAAAAAAACTTGTTTCCGGGAACCTGGACAGAGGAACCTACGCAAGATTCCTGCTTACTTTCTATATCATCGAATTTTTAAGCCAGAGAGCCGTCAATATGGCAAGCATAAGCACGAAAGACTCAGACCCTTATCTCAGCAAAAGGTTTCATTCCTGCGCGCAGGGAGAACTCGGGCACGCAGAGATCGCCCTTCGCGACCTGAAGGACCTCGGAGAAAAGGAAACAAACCCGTTCTGTTTTGATATCGTAAGGGAATACGACGGATTTCTCCAGAACGCCGCCGAGCGGTTCCCTCTGGCGATACTCGGTCATTCCTACCTTTTTGAGAACGTGTCGGGGCTTCTTTTTCCCGAAGTGAAAACACCCGCAGGTCCCTCAACCTTCATAGAGATTCACGCCAAGGAGGACCCGGCGCATTCCGTGGCCATAAAAAAAACCGTGAGAAGAATTGAAAAGGATCTTGGCGAAGAAGACATTGAAGAAATAATTCGCTTCAGCAGGGAAAGCGGAGATTACCTGATGCGGCTATTTGATTCCCTTGCTTAAGCCCAGAATCTCTTCGTAGCGAAAACACGAGACAAGATGGTCGTTAATCACCCCTGTAGCCTGAAGATGCGCATAGACGATAGTGGGCCCCATGAAGCGGAAGCCCCTTTTTTTAAGGTCGCTGCTCACCGTCACTGAAAGTTCCGTCGAGGCGGGCACTTCCGACATCTTCTCCCAGCTGTTCGTAACCGGAACTCCGCCGGCAAACCCCCACAGGTAATCTGAGAAGCTCCCGAATTCATCCCGTATCTCGAGAAAGCGCGCGGCGTTGTTTATCGACGCATCTATTTTCCTTCGGTTGCGTATTATTCCGTCATCAGACATGAGTTCCCGTATCTTTCCCTCCCCGTAGCGGGCAACTTTTTCCGGATCGAACCCGTCGTAAAGACGCCTGTAGTTCTCCCTCTTGCGAAGAACGGTAAGCCAGCTGAGGCCTGCCTGGGCGGATTCGAGAACCAGAAACTCAAACTGCTTCGCATCGGAGAAGACCGGCACTCCCCATTCCCTGTCGTGGTAATCCCTCTCAATATCTGTTTTCTCGCACCATGGACATCTGCGCATTCCGTCTCCGTCTCCCGTTTAGAGAATGGCGTTGTAAAGAAATCCGAAGAAAAGCACCTGGGGAACGGCAACCGCGGGAAGCATAAGCGCCGTCTTTCTTCCTATGCTGGTCCAGAGAAGACCGATCTCTGTATAGTCGGTCACAACTCCCGCCATCAGGAAAACAAATGGATTCCCGAACGCCTGGACCTTGTCATAGATCTCAAACGCAATAACCGAACTTCCCTCGCTGCAAACCTCAATCACCGTGGCTCCCGCAAGCGTGAGCAGAAGGCCGCCCGTGTCAGGACCCAAGTAGCGCATGAAAAATTCCCCGGGCACGTATACGTCTATCAGGACCGCCGCCATAAGGCCCGCTATAAGCCACCAGAGAACCATGTTGGAAAGATTGAGACTGCCCCTGAGAACTCCCGCAATGCTTCCCCTCAGGGAAAAATTCCTTATCTTCTCCCACTCGTACCCTTCTTCAAGACCCGTGACGTCATTTTTCTCCACGTGGCCTCCCCGCTCAAGCGCCTCGAAGACAAGACCGGTAACAACGGCGATAAATCCCGCCGTGACTATGAACAGAACACCCTTCCACCCGAAAAAGCTTATGAGAAGAATGGTTACGGGGAAATTCGCCCAGGGAGAAGCGAGCAGGAATGTTATCACGGCAGGGGTGCTTGCCCCTTTTCTGTAGATCTGGATCGCTATGGCGAGTATTCCGTGGGAACAGGAAGACATAAGAAAACCTCCCGCAAGCGCGTAGAGAAGCGATGACTTGCCCGTTTTGCCGAGATACCTGTATATAAACCCCTCGGGAACGAAATAGTCTACGGCCCCGCCCAGAAGAAAACCCGCGGCAAGCGGAATGGCGAGCAGCCGGAGATATCCCAGAAGGGAGGCATTAAGGGCCGAAAGAGGAGGCAGGAAGGAAACGGCGACCAGGAAGAGAAGCAGCGCGAGGGAGATTTTCAGGTTTCGGCTGACTCTAAGCGGGTCGCCGGGAGAAGGAACATGGCAGCATGAAACCTGATCAGTATCCGTGTTAGAGACCGTATGCATCGCTAGGTAATTCCTAAATTCACATCCTTACGCCGTTACAATGTAATATTACGAGATTATATACGTTCTAAGGAGGTTATTCATAGATGCAACCAGGAAATTTCGGTGTTTTGTTTTTGTCAGCGGCATTCTGCATCGCAGGACTGTTCCTGCTTTCATCCTGCGATGATGATGAAGCAGAACCGGTGGAAATGAGAGGGTTTTTTCTCAGCATTGATGAGACAGCCACAGTAGATTGCGGTTACGAGGACGCCGATGTGTATTTAGAAGGGGATGAATCCACCGGAAGGCTTGATGTTAAGATCATCTCCACAAGCCCAACTTTCCCTGACTCAAAATTCACCTACAAGGGAACGAAAATCATTAAAAGTAAGGGTAACGAGGCTGAAGAGACCATTGCAGCCTCCTACTTATTTGAAAGCGGCGGCGAAAATCACAGCGTGGGAACCCTTTATATCGTTTCAAGAACCGATGATGAAATCGGCAACGGGGCGACCATATTTGCCGGCCACTGGAGAGGCAAAGCCATCCGTCTCGAGGAGAACCCCATTGTGATGTGCCCGTACGTACTTGTGCCGAGAGAAGCGCTGGATGGAGACAGTTGCGGGGCGGAAGTGACACAGATGGCTCCGGGGCTTAGAAAATATCTTGCCGATAACGCAGACAATCCGACCAGATTAGGATACTGCTACAGTCTGCCGCGCAGATTAACCTGAGATTTGCACGGCAATCAGGACGGGACTCCGGGGTGGTGTCTGAAACGAAGGGGCTGAACTCCGTTCAGGTTTCCGCCGGTTTTCTGTCATTCGAATTTTCCGTTTGTCCGCCTTTGTTTCTAAGGTAGAATCCTTGCGTTATGGGAAAGAGAATCGTAGTAGCCATGAGCGGAGGGGTCGACAGCGCCACAACTGCCGCCCTTCTCAAGTCCCAGGGGCATGAAGTCATAGGAATGACCATGCAGCTTTGGGACTACGGAGAGAGCGAGGGAGGGTGCTGCTCAGCGGATGAGGTCTGCGACGCGAGAAGGGTTGCGTACGAAATAGGCATACCTCACTACGTGGTAAATTACATGGACTCCTTCAGGGAGCTCGTGGTCTCTGATTTCGTAAGCAAGTACGACTCGGGAGAAACCCCGATACCGTGCGTGCTATGCAACCAGTTCATGAAGTTCGACTTCCTCCTGAAGCGGGCCCTTGAGCTTGACGCGGATTTTCTTGCCACGGGCCACTACGCGAGGATATCCCGAAGCGCCGAAACCGGCGAGTACTCCCTTGAGCGGGCCGTTGATCCCGCCAAGGACCAGTCTTACTTTCTTTTCACCCTAGGCCAGAGGGAACTCAAGAGGCTCATTTTCCCCTTGGGAGACAAGACAAAAACCGAGGTGAGAAAAATTGCCGAAAGTATGGGACTCAGGGTCGCCACAAAGGCCGAGAGTATGGGTGTCTGCTTCATCACGGGAGACGGCTACAGGGAATTCCTTGAGCCCTACCTCAAGAGGGGGAAGATAGAGGGAGACATAGTGGACATGGAGGGACGCCCCGTCGCCAAGCACAGGGGAATCGCCTCTTTTACCATCGGGCAGAGACGCGGACTCGGTTTCGCGAAGGGAAAGCCTATGTACGTTGTCGGTATCGACGCGGAGAGAAACGAGGTAAGGGTCGGAGAGGAAAAGGACCTGTACAGCAGCTCCCTTGCCGCGGGAAATCTCTCCTGGGTAAGCGGGCCTCCCGAAGGAGAGATCAAGGTGCGCTCGAAAATAAGGTACCGCCACGGTGCGGTTCCTTCCAAGGTGACCGTAACGGATGACGGCGAGGCAACGGTCAGCTTCTCAGAACCGCAGAAGGCCGTGACGCCCGGCCAGGCAATCGTTTTCTACAAGGACGAGACCGTGGTGGGCGGGGGCTGGATAAAAGGGGCGCGCGTCCAGTGAAGAGGATCTCCGTCGTAACTCTGGGGTGCAAGGTTAACCAGTACGACACTGCCGCCCTGCTCAACCACCTGCCATCCTACGAGTTCGCAAAGAACGAAAGATTCGACGAACCGGCCGATGTGTACGTAATAGATACCTGCACCGTCACGCACAAGGCGGATTCGGAAGCGAGAAACTACATATACAGGGCGAAACGATCAAATCCCCGCGGCGTGGTGATAGTGACGGGCTGCTACGCGCAGGTCTCCCCCGAGCAGCTCTCGGCCATGGAGGAAGTCGACTACGTAATCGGAAACTCGCACAAGTTCTCATCCCTCCTTGGAGTCATACGCCGGGGAGAGGTCCAGAGCGAGCCGAAGGTCCTCATATCCGATATCTTCAAAGAGAAAAAAAGGAAATTCGACACCCCGGATATAAGGTTCTTTCCCGACAGGACAAGGGCGTTTCTCAAGGTACAGGACGGGTGCAACTACGCCTGCACGTTCTGCGTGATACCGAGGGCGCGCGGGCGGTCCCGCAGCCTTGAGGCTGAGGAAGTAATATCGAGGCTCAGAACTCTCTCTATAGCGGGTTACAGGGAAGTGGTCCTCACCGGCGTTCACCTGGCAAGTTACGGAAGGGACATAGGTTCTGACCTAGTCGGGCTGCTCGGAAAGATTGAGCAATCCGGGGCGGTACGCAGAATAAGACTGAGCTCGCTTGATCCCGCGGATACCACAAAAGAGCTGATCAGTTTCGTCTCGGAATCGGAAATCGTCTGTCCGAGTTTCCACGTAGCGCTTCAAAGCGGAGACAGAGAAGTCCTCAGAAAAATGAGAAGAAGGTACAGCCCCGAGCAGTTCCTTGGGTGCACTGACACTATACGTAGCGTTCTGCCGGAGGCCTCGATCGGTACGGACATAATGGTCGGATTTCCAGGTGAAACAGAGGAGCAGTTTGAAAATTCCCGTGACGTTGCGGCCGCTTCGGAACTCACCTATTTTCACGTGTTTCCGTATTCGATAAGGAAAATGACCCCGGCCGCCAACATGAAAGACCAGATTCCCCCGCAGGTGAAAAAGCAAAGAGCGGCGGAGCTTCGCGCGCTTGGAAAAACGAAGAAAGAAAACTTTTACAGGACGTTCATAGGCAAAACCCTTGACGCCATTGTCGAGAGCAAGTCGAACTGCACCACGGAAAACTACATAAACGTGAAGTTGATTGAAGGCGGCATCGATACCGGAGCGGAAATAAGGGTGAAAATAGAGAATGTAAAGAATGAAACTGCCTACGCGAGGGCCGTCTGAACCGTCTTCCTGAAGCTATCCTGCCTACTTCAATCCATCCCTGAACAAAAATCTCCGCATCATTCAGTAAAGATCGGTTTTATGTTCCTCAGACGAAAAAACTTTGCAATTTCGGAGTCTATCTCCTAAAATGCACATATGCTGGAAAGATGGATTGCGGACAAACTTGATGAAGCTGTAAAATGCGTCTCCGCGGCTGCCCTCCTTGGACCATGCCAAGTCGGCAAAACTACATTGGCACGGGAAATCGCCGAGAAGCGCAATTCCATCTATCTAGACCTGGAGTCACCGGAAGACCTGCTGAAGTTGCGCGATCCCGTTTCCTGTCTTTCCGGAAGCAGGGAAAAGCTGCTTGGCCTATAAGTCCCGAACGACGCAATGGCGGAGAAAGCAGTTCTTTTCTCGCCCCCGGTTTTGTATAATAGGTTTCATGAGGAAACGGAAGGAAGCAGACCGGGGGAATGAAACCCGGTATACAGTCTGTGGCAAACCACTGACGGACCCCCGTTCCATTATTCTAGGAATGGAACCGGAATGCTGGCGGAAACATCGGACGTAAACATAATCTGTGAATCTTAAGGGCGTGTACGACCCTTCGGTCTTGCAGATAGTCCGCCCTGGCTTAACCCTTGGCGGGCTTCTGTACAGAGACAAACCTTTTCTTTTTAGTAAGCTACAAGACTGGATTGGCGGAGAGAGTGGGATTCGAACCCACGAAGGGGCTTTCACCCCTTACTCGATTAGCAATCGAGCGCCTTCGACCACTCGGCCACCTCTCCCCGCTCGGTGAAAAAATCATAACTCAACGGAAAACAGAGTCAAAACTCCGCTCCGCCGGTCTTTTTCAACCCACAACGGAAAAGACCTCAAGAATGATCAGAATATCCCCTGTTTTGTTTTCGACAGCGCAGTTTGCCTCGTCTTCAAGAAAAACCGTCTGCCCCGGGCAGAGTTCATCGCTACCTTCATCGTCGATTATCAGGGCTTCTCCCTCGAGAACCAGCAGTTGTAGGTTTTGAGAAGAGGTGTTCTCCGTCCTTACCGATTTGCCGGGAAAAACAGTTGTTTTCGTTACTTTAGAGAGTTTTCCTTTTTCAATTTCTTCTCTACTGCCCCAAGGATAGTGAACTACCTTCGGACGGTCCGCCTCATCCCTTCCCCGCTTTCTTAATTCCTTCGCAAACTCGCCCGCCTCATTCGAGCGGTCAAGATCAGAGATAAAAACGGCGTCCTTAGTTTCAATCACGGCAACGTTGCGAAGACCGGATACGCAGACAAGCCTCGAGCCGCTTTTTACAATGGAATCCTCTGTGCCCTTCAGGATTACGTCTCCTTCAAGCACGTTGCCCTCGGAATCTTTCGGGAGAAATTCGTAGAAAAGCCGCCATGACCCTACGTCGCTCCACGGAAAAGAAGACGGTATTACGGCTCCGCGCAAGGTCTTCTCCATTACCGCTCGGTCAACGGGAACGGAAGGAAGCCCGTCATAAACATCCCTGCTGATTTTCCCGCGGGAAGCTTTGTGGATCGGCTCATACACGTCGGGGCAAAAAGCCGCGTATTCACCAATCATGGTCCGGGCCCGGAAAACGAACATTCCGCTGTTCCAGAAGAAATTTCCTGAAAGCAGGTATTCACTCGCAACTTCGGCACTGGGCTTCTCTACGAACCTTTTTATTCTAAGCCCGCCGTCGCGAAGCGGCTCCCCTCCCTCGATGTAGCCATATCCGGTCTCGGGGACAGAGGGGGTGATTCCAAAACACACTATGTAGTCGTCTTCGGCAAGCGAAACCGCCCTTCGCACGTGATCACGGAAATTCTCATCGTCCCCGACCACATGGTCCGAGGGGAAAACCATTATTACCGCGTTCTCATCTTCTGAGGCAATCTCTCGAGTCCCGAGCAAAATCGCCGGAGCAGTGTTTCTGCCCACAGGCTCGGTCATAATTTTTATCTTTCCCAGAGAATCCGTGGAACGAAGGTTCTCTTCAATCAGCGGGCGCTGTTCTTCCTCAAGCACAACAAATATGTTTTCTTCAGCGACAAGACGGGCGGCACGTTTAAGCGTCGCAAGCAGAAGTGATTCATCCCCGTCTACGGTCAGGAACTGCTTGGGCAAAGACCGCCTTGAGAGAGGCCAGAGCCTGGTTCCCCGTCCCCCGGCAAGAATAAGGCAGTAAAGATTTTCTTTAGGCATTTTGAGAACCGAGTTCACAGAACAGCTTCTGAGTCTTACTCTACCTGATGGGGCTCCTTCAGAAGGTCCCATACGGTTTTCACGGGATTAAACGTTGTGGAGGGAACTTCCACGAAAACCGTTATCCACCCGGACATGGAACCGTTCCAGAGCCCGGGAAGCTCAAGCGCCTTTATCTTTTTTGTGCTTAAGGTCTTTTCGGTAATAATTCCGGCTTCCGGGTCGACAAAGCCAGTCAGATTAAATTTCTCTCCCCTAAAATCCTTTACTCCGCAGACAATATCCACAGGATTAAAATGGGTTGAGTTCTCCCAGATATGCCACTGGGAAGGGGAGTCCGGGTCAACCTCGGCACTTTCAATTATCTGAAGCGACTCTCCCCTTTCTCTTTCTCCTTCCACCCAGAACGGACCGCCGCCCGGTTCACCCATGTTCTTTACGACACCGCATACCCTGATGGGCCTGTGAAGCGTCCGAAACAAGAACTCTCTCCTGCCAGCTCCAGACAACCCTGAAAGTTCCCGGGAAAGGTCCATGAAAAGTTTTTCCCGGCAAAAGGAAATTATCTCCCGCTCAAGTGTCTCAGAGGTCCAGGAGGAAGAAAGAGCTTCTGTGTAGAGGAAAACTCTTTTCTGGATAGAGAAGAGAGCTCCCCCCAGGATCTTTTTCCACTTAACTGTATCGGGGAGAAGCTCCTCTTTCGCCACGTTATCTATGTTCTTTACGAAAATACAGTCATAGGAAAGTTCATTCAGGTTCTTCAGCAGCGCTCCGTGCCCAGCGGGCCTTCTGAGCAGAGATCCGTCGGCGTCAGTAACAGGCGTGTTGTCCATTGCGACCGCGATTGTATCCGTTTCGGGACCCTGAACCGAGTACGTTACGTCAAATGAAACCCCTTCGTAGGACAGAAGAGAAGCCGCCTCCTTCTCCTCCAGAGCGAATCGCTCCGCAAAGGCAGGGGGAATTGTAAAATGCATTGAGACTGTACCGTGTGAGTTTGTATACCCTATGGCTTCTCTGAAATGTTCGCAAAAAGCTGTCCTCCGCTCCCCGCCGTAGCTATGAAAAGGCACAAGCCCTTTGGGAACATTTCCGTAACCCAGGCCGTCGGGTCCCAAAAGGGTGTCGAAAACAAATCTGAAATTCCCCGAAGAGGCAATCTTTTCTATTTTTTCCCCGAGCCTTTGCTCAAGAAGGTCCGCAAAGGGAAATCTTGCCGCGTTTGAGAGGAATTTCTCAAGTATCTTTTTCTCTTCGGGATCCAAAGCCGCTTCGTCCGAAGAAAAAGTTTCCCGAAGCATGCTGAGGTCCCGAAACATTCTCGAGGCCGCCCCCGATGCCGGAACGAATTTGCACACACTAATTTCAGGAAGGAAGTCCTCGTATTGCTGCTGAAGCACCCGGGACTCATCCTCTTCCAGTTTTCTTATGCCGTCGCCGACTGTCGCGGGGCGAATGAGCCTGCGGAAGGGGTAACCCTTTTTGAAGCGTTCAATCTGTTTTTGAATATCCAAGATACGAATTTCCCGCGGCGGACTCCGACACGAAAACTATACATAAAAAAGCTAAAAACTCCCTTAGTCCCTAAGCGGAATTCCGTGCGATTCTTCAATCGGGGTGGCGGGACCGACGGGATTTGAACCCGCGACCTCTGGCTTGACAGGCCAGCGTTCTGACCAGGCTGAACTACGGCCCCGTTTAAATCAGATGGTGGGCGGTACAGGATTCGAACCTGTGACCCCCTGCTTGTAAGGCAGGTGCTCTCCCGCTGAGCTAACCGCCCGCAAAAACCCAAAAAAGCAGGCAATCTGTATAACCGAATAAAAACTCTTTGTCCAAGACTAAGACACGGAAAGTCCATGCTCTTCTATGAACTTTTCCGCGTCCATAGCCGCCATGCACCCGCTTCCCGCCGCCGTTATAGCCTGTTTGTATCTTGTATCTTGTATGTCTCCGGCGGCAAAAACGCCGGCGACACTTGTTTCGGAAGTACCGTTATTGGTAATCAGGTAACCGTTATCGTCCATTTCAAGCTGTCCCTTGAAAATCTCGCTGTTGGGAGTGTGCCCGATCGCTACGAACATGCCCTGACACTCCTTAAGGTAACTCTCCCCGGTCGCGACATCCTTTATCCGCACCCCAGTTACTCCGTCCTCCCTTGAACCCAGAACATCTTCAACGACACCGTTCCATATAAAATCTATTTTTTCGTTTTCTCTGGCACGCTGCTGCATTATCACCGACGCTCTGAGCTTGTCGCGTCTGTGAACCACCGTAACCCGGGTTGCGAACTTGGTAAGGAAGATGGATTCTTCCATGGCGCTGTCGCCTCCCCCGACGACCACAAGCTCCTTATCCCTGAAAAAAAATCCGTCGCATGTGGCGCATGTGGAAACCCCGTAACCCACAAGCTCACGTTCGGAAGGCAGGCCGAGCATCCTTGCCGTGGCACCCGAGGAAATAATGAATGTTGAGGCAAGTATCTGCTCGTCTTCCGTCGACACGAGAAACGGCCTTTTGGAAAAATCGACGGCAGTTACGACCTTCTGTACGCACTGTGCCCCGAAACGTTCGGACTGCTCCCTCATAAGATCCATAAGCTCAGGACCCATGATTCCGTTTGGAAACCCTGGGAAATTCTCAACATCGGTAGTCGTGGTAAGCTGCCCTCCGGCTTCCGGACCTTCAAATACAAGCGGCTCTAGATTCGCTCGTGCCGTGTAGAGAGCCGCGGTCAGCCCCGCAGGGCCGGAACCCATGATGACCACCTTGTAGCTTTCTTTCAGTTCTTTCACTTCGCACTCCTGCAATTTCTTTTTAGAACAGGGACTTTATACTACATTCAGGCAGTGGTTTTTCAAGAGACAAAACAAACGAAGGAGGCGGCCAAAACCTTGCTCCGCAAGTGCTTACGCTAATGGAATCCGCGAAGAAAACTCCGCTTTATGAAAGACACGCAGCTCAGGGAGCCGTATTCGGCGAGACGGGCGGATTTTTTCTTCCAAAAAGCTACGGTGACCCGGAAGGGGAAGCAAAAGCCGTAAGAGAATCTGTGGGCGTTATAGACATTTCAAGCAGAGGAAAACTCATGTTGTCGGGGGCCGACCACATAAAATTCCTGCAGGGAATGCTCACAAACGACGTAGAGGAGAAAACCCCCGGGACAGGGGCCCACGCGGCAATACTTACCCCCAAAGGAAAAATGATTTCAGATATGAGGGTCTTTAAAAATGAAGACTCAGTCTATATGGATACAGAACCCGGCACGAGCGGGAACATAGCGGAGCTTCTCCGCAAATTCAGGCTTTCATACAAAGCCGAGGTGCTCGACGTTACTGAAGATTACTGCGTTTTTCACGTCTGCGGTCCCGGCTGCGGGGAATTAATCGAAAAGCGCCTCGGCATCGACGTTAAACAGATGAAGGAATATGATCACCGGGCTTGCGGAGAGGCGACCTTAATGAAGCTCAACAGAACGGGAGAAACCGGTTTTGACGTTCTTTTTGAAAACCGCGGGGCTAAGAAAATCTGGGAACTTCTTCTTGAAAATCCACCGGTCCCCGGACTTTGCGGACAAGAGGCTCTCGAAACCCTGAGAATAGAAGCCGGAATCCCCGTTTACGGAAAGGATATGGACATCTCCACCATACCAATTGAAGCCGGCATATGGGATGCTCTTGACTTTGAAAAGGGTTGCTACGTGGGACAGGAAGTAATAGCAAGGATAAAGTGGAGAGGAAGAGTAAACTGGCACCTCGCGTATTTCGAGGCACAGCAAGACGGCAACGCACTACCAGGAAACACGCTTTGGGTTAAGGAGAAAAAAGTGGGGAAAATAACCTCTTCAACATACTCTCCCACTCTGGGGAAAAACATCTCCATCGGCTATATAAGGAGGGAATTCCGCGATTTTCAGGGAGAAATATCCGTTGGCGGAGAAGACCTCGCCGACAAAACGCCGAACACCGTAAAAACAACAGGAAAGCCTTTTTATAGTCGCTTTGAATAATTTAAAAAAATGCTATAATTTAGAGGTTAACTATTTAGCCGTAGACTCGTCTGGTTTACAATTACATAAGGCGAGTATTTTCGGGTTTGATTATGGTTTAACTTAAAGAAGAGGTAGTTGTAAATAATGATACTGGACAAGCTTCTGGAACATTTTTCAAACGATCTGGCGATCGACCTCGGAACTGCGAACACCCTTGTATACCTCAAAGGCAAAGGGATAGTGTCTAACGAACCATCGGTTGTAGCGGTGCAGAACATTCCGGGACAGAAATCAAAACTCATCGCTGTAGGAAAATACGCTAGGGAGATGGTAGGAAGAACTCCCGAGTCGATCAGGGCCATAAGACCTCTTCGTGACGGTGTTATCGCCGATTTCGAAGCGGCTCAGAAAATGATCGAGTACTTCATAAAAAAATCCAATGGCCATAAAAAAAGCTTCGTGCGCCCGAGAGTAGTAATATCGGTTCCCCTTGAGATTACCGAAGTAGAGAAAAGAGCCGTAAAAGAATCGGCCGAGGCGGCAGGAGCCAGAAGAGTATATCTCATTGAGGAAACAATGTGCGCCGCCATAGGGTCTGGGATAGAAGTGCATAGACCCTCGGGTAACATGGTGGTCGACATAGGAGGCGGTACCACGGGAATAGGCGTTATCGCACTGTCCGGGATAGTTGTGAGTAAATCAATCAAAACCGGCGGAGACAAGATGGATGAAGCCATACAGCTGTGGCTGAAAAGAAATCACAACATAGTAATTGGACACAGGACAGCCGAAGAACTTAAGAAAAAGTTCTCTGCACACCCGGAAATAAACAGCGGCAGAAAAATGCAATGGAAAGTAACCGGAAGAAACAACATTTCCGGTGTCCCCTCAATGCTTACAATTGACGCGGAAGAAATCGGAGAGGCGGTAGAAGAAACCATAAACCAGATAGTCGATGCAATTATGCAGACTTTGGAGGAAACCCCGCCGGAACTCTCTGCAGATGTCTTTGAGTCGGGAATAATGCTAGCCGGAGGCGGTTCGCTTCTAAGAGGGCTGCGCAACCGCATAGAGCAAAAAACCGGCATACATATAAAAAGGGCCGAGCAGCCCCTCGATTGCGTCGTTATGGGTTCCGGAAAAGCTCTCGAAGATATAGAACTTCTAACCTCCGTCGCTATATAATTATAGAAAACCCGTGATATCAGTTAGATTCCGTTCTCACAATCAGCTTCAAGACGGACTGCCCCTTGCAATCTGAATTGTTTTGTGTTACAGTGGTTTAACAACGGTTTTTTGTTTTAATATCCCGTAAGCTCTTGCAATGGCTGTCATTATAACGTGGACGTGATTCTTCCCGCCACTTGTGAAAATCGAAATTAAGTATTTCCGACCGAATAGGAAAACTTAATGAAGAAGTTTTTTAGCAAAAATCAGCTATTTCTGTCCTTTATCCTCATAATTGTTCTAATTCATCTATTGCCCGTCACTTTTGGCTTGGCAAAGAAAGAAAACAATTACACAACAAAGTTGATGCTTAGCATTAACTACGGCTCCGGCGCTTTCGCAAACTACGTTAAAGATGGCGTGAGATACTACTGGGACCATTATATCGACCTCGTCGATACAAGCGTTGAAAATTCCCGCCTGAAAGCAAAGCTACAGGAAATGGAAGCGCAAGAGTTGATGCTAACGGAAATAAGACTTGAGAATGAAAGGTTAAGAAGTCTTCTTAACTATAGAAGTTCCTTTAAGGGAGAAGTGGTGGGAGCAAGGGTCATAGGGAGCAGTCCTTCGCTGGTGGGGCCTGGCTTCCTTATAATAGACAAAGGATCGTCTTCCGGGATAAATGAGGGGGCCCCGGTGCTTAATAACGTCAGGGCCATAGGAACCGTGCACTCGGTAAATGAAAAAACCTCCTTGGTAATGCTAATGACGAATCCCTCAAGTGTGGCGGATGCACTTGTACAAAGGAGCCGTACACGAGGCATAGTTGCCGGAGCGGGAAACCATTACGTTATGAAGTACATTGAGCAAGAGGAAGATATTATAGTCGGAGACAAGATCATATCATCCGGAAAAGACAATGTTTTCCCAAAAAATATTGTTATAGGAACCGTAATAAGAATTGAGCCGGACAAAGGACTTCAAAAGGCCATCATAAAACCGGTAATCGATGTGAGCAGGGTTGAAGAGGTGCTCATACATCTCAATTAGCTCTCCCCAACTGGACCCAGTTGGAATATGATGAGAATAAACTTCTCTTTTCTTTTCTATCTACTCTGCTCTTTTCTTTTCATCATTATCCAGACATCGGTAATCTCGACATCTTCTCTGGGCAAGTTCACCCCCGATCTCAATCTGATCTTAATAATATGCTTGGCAATCAGAACCGAAATACCTTATCTGTTCACACTTGCCATGCTGAACGGGTTTTTAATGGATGTCTTTTCGGCCGGAGCTTTGGGGCTCCATACGATCACAAGATTCGCCGTGTTTCTTACTCTGCGAGTGGGCATGCACAATCTTAATTACGACCGCAACAACCTCTTTTTCCTACCTCTGGCGCTTTTTATAGGAACCCTGCTCATGCACTTGCTGCTACTGGTACTGCTTCTGTTGAGACAAGACAGCGGACAGGCGGCATTTCTCAGTGTTGAGCTAGCTTTTTATCAGGCTATCATTAATACGGTGGTCGGCGTTCCGATAATAATGCTTCTGAGGAAATTGGATGGGATTCCTAAAACATAGATTCACAATAGCCTCATCCCTAATCGTGCTGTTTTTTGTCGTCTTCTCGGGGAGGTTGTTCTACCTCCAGATATACAAGGGCGAGGAATACAGGAATTTTTCGGAAAGAAATATCCTGAGGGCACTTGAACTTCCTGCGCCCAGAGGACGGATTTTCGATAGAAACGGCGAAAAAATTCTCTATAACAAACCGTCTTTTAACATACGAGTATTTCCGAGAGAAATAACGGATGTCGAGGAGCTCGCGGAAAAACTTGCGGAGATAATAAACGTTCCAGAGAAAAAACTTCTGGAAAAACTTCGAAAAATAGAAACCCTCCAAAGCTTCTATCCCGTTACAATCGCCAAGGACATAAGCAGAGAGGAGCTTCTTCTTGTCGAAAAAAACAAGGAAACGCTAGAGGGCATATTTCTTGAAGTGGGGCACAAGAGATTCTATCCGCATGGAGAGGCAGCCGCCGTTCTTCTGGGATACACGGGAATCGCCGACGCAAAAGAGGTAAGAACCTACGGTCGGATCAAGGCGGGAAACGAACTCGGAAAAATGGGTGTCGAAAAGGTCTTTGACAGCGAACTCAGAGGAACAAACGGTCTTGAATACGTCATGGTAAACGCACACGGAAAAGTGATCTCAGACTCTGTTGCCACATTATTGCCAGCTCGCAAGAACAGGGAAATGGTCCAGGGAAAAGATATCCACCTCACCATTGACGCGCAACTGCAGCAGTTCGCCTATGACGCTTTGGGTAAAGAGAAAGGGGCCATAGTCGCAATGGACGTAAGAAGCGGAGAAATTCTGGCGATGGTAAGTCGTCCATCCTATCGTCCCGAGCACATCTCGAAGGAGCTTTCTCCTAAGGAAAGAAAAAGAACAAAAAAGAAAAAATCTTTTTCCCTTCTAAATCGCTCAACCCAAGGAACCTATCCGCCCGGGTCAGTGCTCAAAATAATCACGGCTTTTGCGTTGCTAGAGGAAAAAACTGCTGATCCGAAGTCGTCCGTATACTGCCCGGGCCATTATTTCATAAACAAGAAACGTTTTAACTGCTGGCGCGAAGAAGGCCATGGGGAGATGAACCTCTACAAAGCGATTGTCGAATCGTGCGACGTATACTTCTACAAACTTTCCCAGAAGCTTGGTGTTGACGGCCTTTACCCCTACATGAAGAAGTTCGGACTTGGAGAAAGAACCGGCATAGCACTGCCCGAGAAACGGGGAGTGAACCCATCCAAGACATGGAAAAGAAAGCATCTGAAAGAACCTTGGTACCCAGGCGAAACTGCAATCCTGGCAATAGGTCAGGGATACGTTACCGCAACCCCTCTTCAGATAAGTGTTATGACTTCAGCAATAGCAAACGGAGGCATTATAGTCAAACCGAAGATAAGAAAAACGGATGAGAAAAGACCACTGCGGATAACCGGGGAAGGTCAGCGCCTTAACGCAAAGTCAGTATCTTTTCTGAAAAAAGCACTTTACGGTGCCGTAAACGAACACCGGGGCACCGGGATTTACGCAAGATCAAAAATCACGTCCGTCTCGGGTAAGACGGGTACGGCTCAGGTTGTGTCGGCAAAATTCGAGTCGACCGAAAAACGGTTTCAGGACCACGCCTGGTTCACATCCTACGCACCGTCGGATTCGGCGGAGATATCCGTAACCGTCCTCGTTGAGAACGGGGGAAGCGGAAGCGTGGCCGCAGCCCCGATAGCAAGAAAAATCATTGAAACCTATTTCAAACTCAAGAAGGAACGAGATGAAGTTCGAATTGCCATATCTGAGTAGCTACTCCTGGCTGTTGCTGCTGACTGCTTTGCTTTGCTTAGCGGGGCTCATGAATCTCTACAGCGTCTCGCTGTTGGCTGGCTTGGGTGCATTCAAGAAACAACTCGTATGGGTTTTTGCGGGGCTTTTGACTGTGGCGGTCATTAGTCGCTTAAGACCCCATACGCTGGAAACCCACTCGGTTACTTTCTACCTGTTCTTCCTCGTGTTGCTGGGGTTACTTTTCATATTCGGAAAAACGGTATCGGGGTCCAGAAGCTGGTTCCAGATAGGTCCGGTCTCCATTCAACCCTCCGAATTTATTAAAATCGGCATAATAATGATGCTTGCCAATTACTACGCAAATGATGTGGCCGCAAAGGAAAATTACAATTCGGTGGAACTCCTCAAGCCTCTGGCTCTTCTGCTTGTTCCCACCGCAGCAGTAATTGCCCAGCCCGACATGGGAACCGCGATGACCATTCTTCTTATAGGTTCAAGCATCATCTTGCTTATGGGAATCAGCAGAAAAGCGCTGCTTAGAATAATAATCATAGCGCTGATATCCATCGTGCCGGCCTGGCATCTTCTGATCAAGGACTACCAGAAGGAGAGAATATATTCCTTCATGGACACTTCCACCGATCCTTTTGGTGTAAGCTACAACTCGATTCAGTCCCAGATTGCCATAGGTTCCGGCATGGGTTACGGAAAAGGTTTTTCTCTGGGTTCGCAGTCCAACTTGAATTTTCTTCCCGCACACCATACGGATTTCGCATTCTCGGTGATTTCCGAGGAATGGGGATTTCGGGGTTCAGTGTTTATACTTCTTCTGTATTTCTCCATAATTCTTTTTATTCTTAGAATCGCAACATCCCTAGAAGACCGCTTTGCAATGATCGCATGCTTTGGAATTGCGGCCATGCTTTTCTGGCACGCCGTGATAAATATCGCTATGGTAACGGGACTTATGCCGATCATCGGCACTCCTCTTTTCTTTATCAGTTACGGCGGTTCTTCAACCCTCACTGCCTTCATCGGAATCGGTATAGTTCTTTGCCTGAGAAAAAAATAAACAGAGCCCGAAAACCCAAATAAGCGTAAAGAAAACGAATTCTTGACAGAGAATTAACATCAGATAGAATCTACGCCTATTTGAGGCGTGGGAAAGGGAAAATTCCTCTCCCCTGAGTCCTCCAAACAATTATTTTCATTTAAAAAAACAGCCAAAAAACGGCTCCTTTCATGTGGAGGTTCTTCATTTTTCTCAGTGTTATGTATCTCTCAAGCACGGTTCCGGCTCTCTTCACATCGGACGTTCAGGCGCTTTCTAACGTAAACGACGTAGAAGAAATAGGTTTTGATGAGAAACTTGCGTCTTCCATAGATCTTGACACTGAATTTCGCGGGGAAAGCGGAGAAGCGGTAAATATTTCCTCTTTTTTCGGGCAAAAAAAACCGGTGGTTCTGAGTCTCGCCTACTTCACATGCCCAAGACTCTGCCTTCTTGGGACAGACGGAGTTCTGGAAGCCATAAACCAGATGGATGCCTTCAGGCCGGGGAAGGACTACACCGTGGTGACCGTAAGCTTTGACCCGGAAGAACCCCTTGATGTTATCGGCGAGAAATCCGCAAGATACAAAAAAGCACTTGCGGGCGGGGCTGAAGAGGCCAAAAACTGGCACTTTCTAACAGCGACCGCAGAAAACATACTGAGGCTTACCGATTCAGTGGGATTCCGTTTCAAAAAAGACGGCGAGGAGTTCGCTCACCCTTCGGGAATAGTCATACTCACGCCGGATGGGACAATCTCGCGATACCTCTACGGAGTTCAGTATGATCCCCGTAACTTCAAGTTATCTCTAATAGAGGCTTCCGAGGGAAAGATAGGCTCCTCGGAACTGCTTAATAAAGTGCTTATGTTCTGTTATCAGTTTGACCCTGTGGGGAAAAGATATGCGCTTGCCGCTCTTAACGTCGTCAAGGTGGGAGGAATGGTAACCCTTACGGTTCTCGTAGCGTTTCTCTGCCTGATGTGGAGAAGAGAAAGAAAAACCCATTAATTATTGCGGAGGTTGTAAATCATAAATGTCCACCTGGATACCGGAATCAGCTTCAAATCTCGCAGCAAGCGTTGATAACATAACCCTGTTCGTAACAATCGTATCAGTATTTTTCTTCGTCCTGATTTCGGCCGTACTAGTAGCCTTCTCAATCAAGTACAGGCGGAAAAGCGAGGATCAGGAAACCGCCTACATAACTCACAACCCGGTCATTGAAACCATCTGGACCATAATTCCGACCATACTGCTCATGGTCATCTTCGCATGGGGATGGATAGCTTTCAAGGAACTTCGCAATCCGCCTCCAGAAGCGATCGAAGTTAACGTCGTGGCAAAGCAGTGGCTTTGGGAATTCGAGTATTTCACCGGAAAAAAATCGCTGAATGAACTCTTCGTGCAGCAGAACAAGCCCGTAAGGCTCATAATGAGATCAGAGGACGTTATTCACAGCTTCTTCGTTCCGCAGTTCCGAGTAAAACAGGATATTCTTCCGGGCAGCTACCAGCAGCTCTGGTTCACCCCGACCAAGGTCGGCACCTTTGATCTTCTGTGCGCGGAATACTGTGGTTCCGGGCACTCGCAAATGCTTGCGACAGTAAAAGTCCTGAGCCCAGAAGCATTCGCAAGATGGGAAAAAGGAGACGAACTTGAAGACGGAGCCGCCCTGGCGGCAATCAGCGTGTCCCCGGCGGAGAGAGGAAAAGAACTGCATTCCCAGAGGGGCTGCCTTGCGTGCCACAGCGTAGACGGCAAGGAAGTCATAGGGCCAACTTTCAAAAATCTTTACGGGAAAACAGAAAAACTTGCAGACGGTTCATCGGTTCTTGTAGACGAGAACTATATCAGAGAATCAATTTATGAACCCCAGGCAAAAATGGTAGAGGGCTACCCGCCAACGATGCCTTCGTTCAAAGGTATACTGTCTGAGGATGAAGTAACCGCCCTTATCGAGTATATAAAGACGTTGAAGTAGCAATATCAAGGAGAAAAAGATGGCAAACGGAGTCATGACTCAAACCCAGCATATACCGTATTTAGCCCAGAAAGGTTTAAAGTCGTGGATTTTGACAACGGATCACAAACGCATCGGGATCCTTTATCTCGTTACGATCTCGTTTTTCTTCATGATTGCCGGCCTGGCGGCCCTGGGAATGAGATACGAGCTTATGACTCCCGAGCTTGACTTCTTCAGAACCGCAACGGAGTACAATGTAGCGTTCACGCTTCACGGTTCCCTGATGGTTTTCTTCTTCATCGTCCCGGGAATCGCGGCGAGTTTCGGCAATTTCCTGATACCGCTAATGATCGGGGCCAGGGACGTGGCGTTTCCCAGAATAAACCTGCTGAGTTTCTGGATATATCTTGTCGGAACGGCAATACTGCTTTCCGCGCTTGCCCAACCGGCTGACACGGGCTGGACATTCTACACTCCCTACAGCATTCAGACGGGCACCAAGGTAATAATGATAACTTTGGGAGTCTTCGTCCTCGGGTTCTCATCGATTCTCACCGGAATGAACTTCATAGTGACCATCCACAAGCTTCGAGCGCCTGGAATGACGTGGTCAAGACTGCCGCTTTTCATATGGGCGTCCTACGCCACTGCCATACTGCAGCTGCTCGCAACGCCGGTTGTGGGAATCACTCTCCTTCTGCTGATAGCGGAGAGGGCGTTTGACATAGGGTTTTTTGATCCGGCCAAGGGAGGGGACCCAATACTGTTCCAGAACTTCTTCTGGTTCTACTCCCACCCCGCCGTCTACATAATGGTTATTCCCGCCTTCGGGATTATCTCGGAGATAATCCCCGTTTTCGCAAGAAAACCCATTTTCGGATACAAGGCAATCGCGTACTCAAGCTTTGCGATTGCAATAATAAGCTTTTTCGTCTGGCTGCACCACATGTTCGTAAGCGGTATATCGGAAACGGCAGCGGCAATATTCTCATTTCTGACCATGCTTGTCGCCATACCGACGGCCGTAAAGGTGTTTAACTGGACCGCAACTCTGTACAAGGGATCAATAGACTTTCACTCATCCATGCTGTATGCGCTGTCTTTCATAGTGCTTTTTACGGTCGGGGGGCTGACCGGTGTTTATCTGGGAGCTCTGGCAGTTGACGTGCATCTGCACGACACCTATTTCATAGTAGCCCACATGCACTACGTCATGATAGGAGGAACCGTGATGGGGTTTTTCGGGGCCCTTCACTTCTGGTATCAGAAATGGTTCGGAAAGGTGTTCAATGAACTTATCGCAAAAGTAGCATGGTTTCTTATTTTCGTTGGATTTAACGTAACGTTTTTCCCGCAGTTTTTCATGGGTTTTCAGGGAATGCCCAGAAGGTATGCGACCTATCCCGAAGAGTACATATCCTATCATGCCCTCTCGACCTACGGATCATGGATACTCGGGCTCGGCATTCTGATAATGACCGTGAACCTGCTTGTACCGCTCTGGAAAAAAGGTCGGCCAGAATCGTCAAATCCCTACGGTTCTCTTTCTCTTGAGTGGCAGGTTCCATCGCCTCCGCCACATGAGAATTTTGCCGAAATACCAACGGTAACTGACTGGACTTACGCTTACGGGAAAAAATAGATCGGAGGCTAACGTAAAAAAATGAGCAGCACAGCAGAACACGCCGAAGGCCACGCGCACGGACACGGACTCGGAGAGACCGTAACCCACAACGCGGCAAAATTCGGGATGTGGCTTTTTCTCGGAACGGAAATTCTTCTTTTCGGGGGACTCTTCGCGGCGTACGCGCTTTTCAGGGCCAAGTACCCAGATCTTTTCTACGAATCGCACAAGAAGCTGGACATCACTCTGGGCGCCATAAACACCATAGTGCTAATCTTCAGCAGTTTCACGATGGCTCTTGCGGTGTCGGCCTCTCAGAAAAGAAACAGGAAATGGCTGATAATACTGCTTTCCGTAACTTTCATATGCGGGGCGGCTTTCGGGGTAAACAAATACTTTGAGTACGGTGCGAAGTTCCATCACGGCATATTTCCCGATACGAACATATTCTTCGCCCTTTACTTCATGATGACCGGACTTCACATGCTCCACGTGTTTTTGGGAATGGGCATAATTCTCGCCCTGATAATAATGGCCAGACAGGGAAGATTCAAGGAAGGAAACAGATATACCCCGGTTGAAGTCGGGGGGCTTTACTGGCATCTGGTTGACCTTATCTGGATATATCTGTTCCCGCTACTGTATCTAATCGGATAGACGGAGAAAGAAAATGAGCACACACGATCACACTGAGGAACATCACACGGGTCTTCGAGAATACGCTGCTGTATGTCTTACGCTGTTTGTCCTGACGGCAGTTACTGTCTACGTAGCGAAGTTTGATTTCGGCGACTTCAATATCGTCATAGCAATGCTAGTAGCGTCTGTAAAAGCAGCGATCGTCGCCCTTTACTTCATGCATCTTAAGTTTGAAGACAAGCTCACGTGGATATACGCCCTGTATCCCCTTTTCCTGCTTTTCCTTCTCATCGGTTTCACCATAATGGAAACCTTCACAAGGGTACCGGTAATAAAGTAGCAGTAAGAAAACAGGCATGCTTGCGAAAACTGCTCTAGGTCTTCTGTTCGTGCTTCTTATATGGGGAAATGCGGTATCGGGGCTCGAGGCCGGACTCGCCTGTCCCGACTGGCCGCTTTGCCACGGGGAAGTGATTCCGCCTTTCAGGTGGGACATCTATCTTGAGTTCTCCCACCGCGTAATAGGCGGAATAACATCCATAGTGCTTTTCATTCTCTGCTACAGAAGATTCCGCGCGTACAGAAAAAATTACAGAGCACTTCCGTTGCTCGTAGTGCTGCTTCTTCTGTTTCAGATTGTGCTTGGAGGAATAGTGGTTCTCACCAGACTTCCCGTGGACCTGACTACTATTCATTTCACAAACGCCATCATAATCTTCTCAATTACCCTTTACATGGTGTATTTCGACGGCGTCATCAAAAAGCCTGATTTCCGTTTCTCGGGCCCGGCCGGACTCTTCTTCGCGCTTTTTCTGCTTGTATTCATCCAGGCTTCCCTAGGAGCTTACGTAAGGCACCTCGGAGCGGGACTTGCATGCCCTGATTTCCCCACGTGTCTAGGCTACTGGATTCCGCCCGAGCTCTCGGGCAAGGTGCTAGCGCACTTTACGCACAGGGGGGTCGCTTACCTGCTCACGGTGGTATTTATCTTCGTGCTTATTCTCTCAAGAAAATCCGAAAGGCTAAGGGAAGCGCGGAAAAACATGTCTTGGGCAGTCGCCCTGCTTTTTCTTCAGATCGGGCTTGGAATTGTGGTAGTAACCTCAAAGCTTCTGTTTTACGTCACCGCCGTTCATCTCGCAATAGGTCTTCTGATACTCTCCCTCTGCCTTCTCACCTGGTTCGGGTATATAAGTAAAGACACTGTCGCCGAAAAAACTTCCTAGCAATGAGCGAAACGCAGAAAAAATCCGTGGGTACCATGGCGGTTTCCGCCGTTATTCTCTCCAAGCCCGGAATAATAATGAGCGTGGCGTTTACGGGCCTTGCGGGAATGGTGGTGGCAAACCGGGCATTTCCCTCGGCACAGACGGTTTTTCTATGCGTCGTCTCTCTTCTTCTAAGCGCCGGCGGAGCGGCAATTCTGAATAACCTGCTTGATAAGAAAATCGATAAGCAGATGACCCGCCTTAACAAAAGGGTTGAGGCCCTGAGAGTTCTCGGAGACCGGAATGCTTGGATAATCTCGATACTCATGATGGCCGTGGCTCTCTTCATCTCGCTTTCTTATTTCAATTACGTAAACGCGGCACTTATTCTCCTCGCGATTATAAGCTACACACTCATTTACACCCTTTTCCTCAAAAGAACCTCCCCTTTCGGTACAGTGCTCGGGGGAGTGCCCGGCGCTCTTCCCGTGCTTATAGGCTACACAGCCGTAAACCCCGTTCTGCAGCTCGACGCAATGATAATATTCATATTCATGATGCTCTGGCAGCCTCCCCACTTCTGGGTGCTCGCGCAGAAATACAGGAAGGATTATGAAAAAGCCGGGATAAACGTTCTTCCCGTCGCCCTGGGCACAAAGTACACCAACATTCTGATACTTATCTATTCCCTATCCTTAATACCCCTGACCTTCATACTCTGGCTCACGGGAACAAACACCGTCTATTTCGCGGCTTTCGCGGCGATATCCGGAATATACTTTAACTATCTGGTGGTAAGAAGTGTTTTCGCCAACCGCGGCTACGGAAAGGCTTTCTCGGCGTCAATCATCTACATGCTTCTTATAATGCTGGGGATAGTGGTTGACATACTGGTTAAGTCGCTCTCCCCGGTGGAGAGGGTTATCGGAAATCTCATGTAGCAACCGAGGGCAGGAGCTCTCTTAGTTCCTCAAGCGGCCGTGACAGGGTAAGAATCGCCTCTTTCCAGAAATCCTTGCTTGTTATATCGTCCCCGATTGATCTTTTCACCGCCCCTTCCGCATCGTCAGAACCGGTGAGAGAGAGAAACTCTTCGTAAACCGGAATGAACTCTTCCCCATGCTGCCTGAATTTCTCGAAGAGCGCCCTGCTCAGCAGGTAACCGAAAGTGTAGGGGAAATTATAGAAACTGACGCCCGTTATGTAAAAATGAAGCTTTGAAGCCCAGAAAAACGGGTCGCATTCCAAAAGCACGTCTCCGAAAATTTCTTTCTGGGTCCCGGTCATAAGCTCCTTAAGCTCGCTCACGGTCAGTTCTCCCGCGCTACGCCGTTCGTAGAGCTTTCTTTCGAACTCATACCGAACGGGGATGTCCAGAAGATATATGGCCCCGTGGTTTACTTCCGCGTCCCTCACAAGCACCTTGTCCTCAACGCTAGTTGAGGGATCCCTCAGCAGTCCCTCAGCAAGCAGCATTTCCCCGAAAGTTGAAGCGGTTTCGGCAAGCGTCATGGGGTAGAACTGTGCATAGGGACGAAGTTCCCTCATCACGTGAGAATGAAAGGCATGGCCCGCCTCGTGAGCAAGGGTGAGTATGTCGCCTACCCCGCCGTTATAAGTCATGAATATCCTTGACTCCCCGGTGAGAAGAGAACCCGTGCAGAATCCCCCGGGTCTTTTTCCTTCCCTTACTTCCCAGTCTATCCACTCGCTGCGGCATATATGGTCAAAAACCCCGCCGAGGCGGCCGTAGGCGGCCGAGAAGGAATCGGAAACCATGGATTTCGCACCGCTCCAGTCAACCCCGCCCGTTTTGCCAAGATTCATTGGGGCCCCTAGGTCGTACCACGATATCCCGTCGAGCCCCAGCGTCTCGGCCTTGAGTCTAAGGATGTTCCTTGGAAGTTCGACCGTCTCCCGTATTGCCTCCATCATGGAATCCAGAGTCTGTCTCGATATCGCCGCGTCAAAGAGCGCTACGTCGAGGAAATGATCGATTTCCCTGTGCCTGTAGAGCGTGTGCCTAGTTCCCGATATGGCGTTTATGGCACCGGCGGCCACGTCTTCAAAATTCCCCCAGGCCTCGTTGCCCCCGGAAAAAGCGGCTTTTCTTATCTCCCTGTCGGGACTTTCCATAAGCGATCTTCTCTGGGACATGGGAAGCCTTTTCTTCGTCCCGCCGGGGTAAGCCATCTCGAACGTCATCTTTGAGGATACGGTATCGTAGATCCGCCCCCAGGCGCTTATCCCGTTGACTCCGAGCTCCGAGGCCAGAATTTCCTTCGGAGCGGACATTATGAACCGGGAATTTCGCCAAACGCGCCTAACGTAATAGGAAGCCGACTCGATATCCGGGAAAGAGACAAACTCGGAAAGCAGACCTTCGTTGACATCGCGAAGAGCTCTTTGCAGCTGAACCTCAAGCTTCTCGAGATCCGAACCGAGAAGGGAAATCGCCGCTTCCTCGCGCAGATAATCCTCCCTGTTGGAATCCGAAGCGCTAAGACATCCCACGTAGGAACGTATATGGGAATATCGGCTTATTAGCCTCTCTGTTTCCAGGAAAACATCTTTCCAGAACGCAAGGTTCTCTCCGCAAAGAGGTTCAGAAGCCGAGGCCTTCTCGTCGAGACTCTTTATGCCTCCGGAGAGATTCTCTTTGAACTCTTTATATTCAACTCCCTGAAATTCAGGGAAATAAGAAGTAAGGTCCCAGTTCATATCGATATTTCGCGCTACATCAAAAGCGGCAGGGTTTTGGATGCAGTCGCTCCTTAAGAGCAGAAATAATACAATAGAATTCCCTAATTGGAAAAAACCGGGCTCCTGCCGAGGGCACTTTTGAGCCCGCCGTGTTAATCTCCGCGAAAAGGAACATTTGACATTGCCACAGGCGTATATATTTTAACCCCCTGAACAATGAAAAAAGCTTACCTAGCGCTTGAAGGCGGAAAAGTATTTGAAGGCACAAGCTTCGGAGCCCAGGGAGAGGCGGGCGGCGAAGTTGTTTTCAATACATCCTTAACGGGTTACCAAGAAATACTCACGGATCCTTCCTATAACGGTCAGATAATCGTAATGACCTACCCCGAAATAGGCAACTACGGAATCAACCCCGAGGATTTCGAATCAGAAAAACCTCACTTAAGCGGTTTCGTCGTAAAGGAATACTGGGATCACCCGAGCAACTGGAGATCAAAAGAGAGTCTCGACAGTTTTCTTTCAAGACATGGAATACCCGGCATACAGGGAATCGATACCAGAGAACTTACGAGGATCATACGAATCGGTGGAGCGATAAAGGGAATTATATCAACCGTAGAGACAAGCCCTGAGGCTCTTGCCGAGAAAGTCGACTCCTCGCCGGGAATAGTTGGACGCGACCTAGTAACGGAAGTAAGCTGCGCGCAGCCTTACGCATGGGACGAGGGAACGGGAAAGTGGCGCCACAACAGGGACAAAAGCTCTGAACCCTCCAGAAAATTCAAAGTCGCCGTCTACGACTTCGGAATAAAGAGAAATATACTCAGGGAGCTTCACGATCTTGGATGTGAAACAACGGTTTTTCCGTCGAAAACGGACTCCAAGGACATACTGGCTATCGACCCCGACGGGATTTTTCTCTCAAACGGACCCGGGGACCCGGCCGCGGTTAAATACGCCTCGAAGAATGTAAAAAAACTTATCGGGAAAAAACCCATTTTCGGGATCTGCCTAGGGCACCAAATCTTGGGTCTTGCTCTTGGAGGAAAAACCTTCAAGCTAAAATTCGGACATCGCGGAGGAAACCAGCCGGTCAAGAATCTTGTGACCGGAAAAGTGGAGATAACTTCGCAGAATCACGGCTTTGCCGTGGATCCCGATTCGCTTAAAAGCAATGTTGCTGTCTCACACATAAATCTGAATGATCAGACCGTCGAGGGACTGAAACACAAAGACTATCCACTCTCATGCGTCCAGTATCACCCCGAAGCCTCGCCCGGGCCGCACGACTCTTCCTATCTTTTCAGAAACTTCATCGAGATGATGGAAGATTTTTCAGCGTAAGCACTCAGGTTGCGTAGTCGTTCAGGAACGACAGATACCCAGCATTCCAAGATTCAATAGACCTATTGAAATTCACAATATGCTGGTCCACAGAACCGTTCATCTAGCTTTTGTTCCCTACGTACTACCCCATTTCTTCTCTTTCCAGGTGTTTCTCAAGAAATTCTATTGTCCGCAACGTAAGTTCCGCTTTCTCATCAAGTCCTTCAAGTCTTTCCTCTTTCATTTTTGCGTTGAGTAACTTGTACAGGTGGGCATATATATCCGAAGGGGTCTTTAGCTTCTGTTCCTGCATATTCTCTTCCTCCCTAGAGCAATATGAGTTTAACCGACCGGATGCTCCCATTACACGCGTCACTTCGATTAAAACTAATCATCGCAAAAACGGTATCGGTTCACGTGTCCATTTAGGGGCATGCGGTCAATTTATCCGCACACCTCTTTTTTAAGCAACCCTACATACTTGTCGGCAAGCCTTGTAGGTTCGGGAATCCTAAGACCGCGCGAGCACTCAAGGGCAACCACAATAGTGGTATAGAGGTCGGTTCTGTTCCCAATAGACACGAAAACCGGTTTAACGCCGTCTCTGGTTCTCAAAGCTGCGCCAATGACCTCACGGTTCTTGCCTCTTATTAACTCTCTTTCACCCTTCTTAGGACCCGGTTCGCTGAAAGTCCCGTAAAGACATTTCTTTGCGACACCTATCGCCGGAATATCGAGCAGAACTCCGACATGACAGGCAAGTCCGAAGCCTCTTGGATGAGCAAGTCCGTGTCCGTCTACCATAATCATGTCACAGTGCTCACGAAGCTTGTCGAAAGTCCTTATGACGCAAGGCGCCTCCCTGAAACCCAGAAGTCCGGGAACATAGGGGAATACTTCATCCGAGACAGTCCATACCCTCTCGATCTCCTCCAGCTCGGGGTAGGAAAAAAGAATCATCCCGCAGACAAGCTTCTTCTCCTTAACGCAGATAGCAATATCGGTGCCGGCAATGGTGTGAATAGGCTTCGGGTTAGGGGTTTTTACAACCCTTCGGGAAAGCTCGTTTTGAATACGAAAAGCTTCTCCTACAGGAGCAGGTTTAGCGGAATACAGCACCCCAAGATCTTTTACCAAGTCGTTACTAGAACTCATAGCAACAGAATATAAGCGGAAGTCTCCTTTATCCTTTACATAAAAGATATTACCTGCCCATTTACTGTAAATAGCATTCTGATTCGACTAAAATATCTGAAGAGATGTTCGGTGATAATTTCAAAAAACGTAGAATACGCACTCATGAAGTCGAGATAAACACCGTTTATGGAGGAGAAGGAAAACCCCTTCTTCTCCTCCATGGCTACCCGCAGACGCACGTTATGTGGCATGCAGTAGCACGTAAGCTCGCCTCGAACTTTCTGGTCGTGTGCCCCGATCTCCGAGGATATGGAGACAGCTCTAAACCTGCCGGGGAAAAAGATCACTCAAACTATTCAAAAAGAGCCATGGCAGCGGATATGGTCTCGGTGATGGAAACTCTAGGTTTTAGTGAATTCTACGCCGCGGGACACGACAGGGGAGGCAGGGTGCTTCACCGCATGTGTCTTGATCACCCTGAAAAAGTCCTAAAGGCCTGCGTCATGGATATAGCCCCTACCCACTATATGTTCAAGACCGCGGACAAGCACTTCTCCACGGGTTACTATCACTGGTTTTTCCTTATCCAGCCCGACGGACTTCCGGAGAAAATGATAGGGGCTGATCCGGAGTACTACCTTCTTGAAAAACTCAGACGCTGGAGCGCCCCCGGTGCGAAATTTCATCCCGAGGCAGTAAAAGAGTACGTGCGCTGTTTCAGTGACCCGCGGGCAATCCACGCGAGTTGCGAAGACTACAGGGCCGCGGCTTCTATAGATATTGTTCACGACGAAGAAGATATGGATGCCAAGATAACGTGTCCGCTTCTTGCCCTTTGGGGTGGAAAGGGGTTCATTCACAGAACCTACGACGTGCTTGACGTATGGAGGAAAAAAGCGCTCAGCGTTTCGGGAAAACCGCTTGACTGCGGCCACTTTGTCCCGGAGGAAAAACCCCGGGAGATCTCTGCGGAACTGAAGTCATTTTTCGGATAACGGAATCTCCCGGAGCATTCCAATTTCCGTCCTCTTCGCTCTATCCGACACCTGCACCTTCTCTACCGGAGTCCTTCGCTCCTTCCCCGCGACGACGCTTCGCCGATTCATCTGCCTGCTTGTATCGGTAACCACGTTTACCGGTGTTACGCCTTATCTCCCGACTGATCGTAGAGGGATTGCGTCTGAGGGTTTTGGCAATCTTTCGCAGTGTGCAGTCTTCTTGCAAATAGTGGTGGATCAGGAACCTTTCTTTTGGGGTCAAGTGCTTATATGACATCAGGTAACCTCCTTAGTGTTCTAACTTCAGAGATTATCCTTGTTGCTTGGCCCCTTCAAATTGAGGTGTATCCCTCATAAGGACTCAAACCCTGATTTTAGGGATGGTGCACTTCATAGTTCAAGGGGCGAAAGTAAATAATCCCCCAAAATCTTTATTGACGTATGTACCGGCATGCGGTACATTGCTTCATGGTTCGAAGTTTTCGCCATCGAGGCCTCAAGCGGCTGTACGAGCGTGGTGACGCGAGCCGAGTGCGCGCGGATCAGGCGGAACGCATCGCACTTGCGTTGGCAGATCTTGACGATGCACGTACACCCTCGGACCTCGATTTGCCCGGTTACCGTCTTCACCCGTTGAAAGGTGCTCTAAAGGGATTCTGGAGCATCTCGATTTCCGGTAACTGGCGGGTCATATTCCGCTTTGACGATGGCGATGTCTACGACGTTGACTTGGTTGACTACCACTAGGAGGAAACAGTAATATGGCGATGAACAGTCCGCCGCATCCCGGCCGTAGCATTAGGGAAAACTGCTTGGTCCCACTTGGGTTGAAGGTTACCGAAGCGGCAAAAATTTTAGGCGTTGCTCGTCACACGCTTTCGCGCGTATTGAACGGCCATGCGGCAATTTCACCGGAAATGGCTATCAGACTGGAGAAGGCTGGTTGGTCCAATGCCGAGTTCTGGCTACGTCGCCAGACCACCTACGATCTGGCGCAAGCACGCAAAGGCGAAAACCGAATCAACGTCGAGCGCTACCGGTCACAGCAGACGGAGCAGGAATGAAGTTTAAATAAACTGCATGCTCGATACGCATACGTTCAGCTACATCATGCGCCATCGCACTTTATCGATTGTCGAAACCTTGGACGAGAGAACGCAGGCGGGACGTGTTTTACCGCATTTCAGTGATCACTTATCAAGAACTGCGCTTTGGGGCAGAACGGCGTGGTTCTGCAGGTCCGTCCAGTCATACTAATTGATATAGAAGGTATCGCCAGTTCTCCGTTCAAATGCGTCCTTTATAATTCCCCCGCTTTGTATAAAGTATCACCATGTTGAAAATGCTTTTCGTAATGGACCCGATCGAATCCATTAACATAAACAAGGACACCACCTTCGTTATAATGCTTGAATGTCAGGCCAGGGGACATGATATCCGCTACTGCGAACTCAAAGATCTTTTCGTCAGGGACTCGAGGGCATGGGCGGATTCAACGGAACTTCGCCTTGAGAGAAAAAGCGATTACTACTCCAAGGGCTCAACTGAGACTTCCCCGCTTGACTACTTCGACGTTGTATGGATGAGGAAAGATCCTCCTTTCAACATGGACTATGTCTACTCAACCTACATACTAAGCAGGGTTGACGAGTCCGCAACTCACGTGATCAACCATCCGGCTGGAATAAGGGAGTCTAACGAGAAAATGTATAGCCTTAATTTCGCCGACTACATCCCCCCTACCCTGGTTTCAAAAGACATCGAAAAGCTAAAGGGTTTTCTTTACGAAACCGGTAACGAAATTGTGGTAAAACCGCTTGACGGTTACGGCGGGGAGGGGATTTTTCTCGTAAGAGCCGATGACCCTAACCTCAACGTTATACTCGAGAACATAACCGACTTCGGGCGTACCTACGTGATGGCCCAGAAATTCATAAAAGAGGTTTCGCAAGGAGACAAAAGGGTTATAATTCTAAATGGCCAGCCCATAGGAGCCGTGATGAGGGTAGCCGCAAAGGGAGAATTCAGAAGCAATTTCCACTCCGGAGGACATCCCGAGAAAACCACTCTTACGGAAAGGGACCTAGAAATATGCGACGGCCTCAGACAGAAACTCTTAGAGGACCGGCTCTATCTGGTCGGAATCGACATAGTCGGAGGGTATCTGACCGAAGTCAACACCACGAGCCCTACATGCGTTCAGGAAATAAATTTTTTCAGCGGGGTAAAGCTTGAATCGCAGATAGTCGATTTTGCGGAGAGTATTATCCGCGGGGCTCCGGAGAGCCCTTAGAAAATTCCTGAGCGGGAAGCTAACGCAGGACTCTAACAATGAAAATATCCAAAGAAGATGTGCTTAACACGGCAGAGCTTGCAAGGCTCGAGTTTGATGACAAGACGCTTTCGAAGTTCACCCGTCAGCTCGGGGACATCCTCATCCATATAGATGAGCTTGCCGAGCTTGACACGAAAAACGTGGAGCCCACATCGCATGTGCTTGAACTCTCAACTCCTTTCCGGAAAGACGAGGTGAATCAGCTAATAACGGCTGAAGACGCCCTTAGCAACGCACCCAGCAAAGAAAACGATTTCTTCACGGTTCCAAAAGTCATAGAGGACCAGAGCTAACCCAATGTCCATTCCAAGAACCATAAAAGAGGCAGCAGCGTTAATAGAAAAAAGAGAGGCATCCCCAGTGGAACTCGCCGAACTTTTTCTCGAGCGCATATCCTCCGAGGACGCAAAAATAAACTCTTACATCACCGTCTGGAAAGAAGCGGCCTTGGAGGCCGCCAGAAAAGCGGAAAAACAGATATCCGAAGGAAACTATCTGGGTCCTCTCCATGGAGTCCCAATAGCGCTTAAGGACATTTTCGTGACAAAGGACTCACGGACCACCTGCGGGTCAAAAATGCTGCGGGATTTCGTCGCCCCTTATAATTCCACCGTGGCCGAAGAACTCATGGCAAGCGGTTCCGTAGTGCTCGGGAAAAACAACATGGACGAGTTCGCCATGGGATCTTCAAACGAAACATCTTACTTCGGACCGGTAAAAAATCCCTGGGACACCGACAGGGTTCCGGGAGGATCAAGCGGAGGCAGTGCCGCTGCCACGGCCGCAAATCTGTGCATCGCGTCGGTCGGAACAGACACCGGGGGTTCCATAAGACAGCCCGGTTCCCTCTGCGGAGTAGTGGGAATGAAGCCCACCTACGGAAGGGTAAGCCGCTACGGCATAATCGCATTCGCTTCCTCCCTCGATCAGGCGGGACCGCTTGCGAAAACCGTTGAGGACGCTGCCATAATCCTCTCTTCCATAGCGGGCCATGACCCGATGGACTCAACATCCGTAAACCTTCCGACCGCTGATTACGCAAGCGCGCTCAGTACGGATATAAAGGGGCTGCGGATAGGCATACCGAAGGAATACTTCATCTCTGGGATGGACCCCGAAGTGGAAAAATCCGTCCGTAAAGCTATCGCCGAACTTGAAACCCTAGGAGCGGAAATTGTGGAGATTTCGCTTCCTCACTCCCGCTACGCGGTTTCGACCTACTATATAATAGCCCCCTCGGAAGCAAGTTCGAACCTCGCAAGATACGACGGAGTGAGATACACATACCGCTGCGAAAATGCGGAGACCCTGAGGGACCTGTTTTTCAGGAGCCGCTCGGAAGGATTCGGGGACGAAGTGAAAAGAAGAATAATGCTTGGAACCTACGCCCTATCCACGGGCTACCATGAAGCTTATTACCTGAAAGCCCAGCAGGCAAGAACCCTTATAATAAGGGATTTTAACAGCGCCTGGGAAAAAGTTGACGTCATAGCAAGCGCCACTTCCCCTGAAACCGCCTTCAGAATAGGCGAAAAAGCAGACGATCCCCTTAAAATGTACTTATCCGACATACTTACCATTCCCTGCAACATAGCAGGACTCCCCGGAATATCAGTCCCCTGCGGATTCAGTTCAGAAAAGCTTCCGATAGGGCTTCAGATAATGGGAAAGCCGTTTGACGAGCAGACAGTGCTCAATGTCGCGTACGCTTACGAGCAAAGCACGAAGTGGTACGAAAAAGAAGTGTCCCCTCTTGGATAATCGCAACCCGGGATACACCTCGGCCCAAAAACATGTTATTATCGAAAGTATGAAGCTTTTTTTCCCGATACAGGAGGACGGGTTATGAGCAAAGAAAAAAGTGTACCGTATGTGGCAAGCCTTCTCCCGATTTCATATGCGAGTCATGCAAGTCGAATATTCAGGCTGAGGCCGTGGGCAAGAAATCAAAGATGGAAAAGCAGGTGAAGGTCGGCGGTTCAATAGCCGATAAGCGTTCAAAAGAACAGTAATCCTATTCTTCCCAGATTTCGAGGGCGATCCTGTATACGCTGTTCCTTGACGTCCCAGAGGATTCGCAGATCGTGCGTACTGCATCACTGAGAGCGGTCCCGTTCTCTTTCATTGTGCGAAGCGTCCTTTGCACTTCTTCCGTTGAGATTTCCTTATCCTCTCCCCGGCTACCCTCTAAAACAATTGTCACTTCCCCCTTAATCGATTCTTTCTTTGAAAGAGTCGATGTCACCTCCGAAACTGATCCCCGTATTACCTCTTCGTAAAGTTTTGTCATTTCTCTGGCAATGCAGATATTCCTGTCGCCGAGAATTTCCAGCATAAGACTCAAGGTGCGTGAAAGTCTTCTGGCGGACTCGTAAAAAACCATGGTGTATGGGTAGGATTTTACCTCCTTTAGAAGCTCTTTCTTCTTGCCTATGGTCTTCGGAAAAAAACCGAGAAAAAGAAAACTGTCTGTGGGAAGCCCCGAAACAACAAGCGCGGAGAGGACAGCCGAAGGACCGGGTATGGGTACTACTTCTATATTGTTTTCAATTGAGAGATTTACAAGCCTCCACCCGGGGTCGGAAACTGAAGGAGTTCCGGCATCAGAAACCAGTGCCACATCTTTGCCGTCTTTGAGTCTTTCAAGCAGCTTGGGCGATTTTTCAACTTCATTATGTTCATGATAACTCGTGAGAGGGGTTTCGATCCCGTACCGGGTAAGGAGTTTTTTTGTGTTTCTCGTATCCTCGCACGCTATAACGTCGCAATCCTTAAGAACGGTTACAGCCCGCAAAGTTATGTCTTCAAGATTTCCTATCGGGGTAGAGACTACGAAGAGCTTTCCAAACATACTGTTATTCGGCAAATATCCGGGCATTAAAAAACGTGCTATATGTGCGCCCTACTCCCCAAGATAAGAAGACCTGTTTCCCACAGATTGCCGCGGAGGGCGAGGGATTCGAACCCCCAAGTCCTTTCGGACGCCGGTTTTCAAGACCGGTGCAATAGCCGTTCTGCCAGCCCTCCGACAAAGGTCAGATTATACAGATAAACCAGACGCACTTCACTGATCTTTCACTGTAACAGTTATTTTCTCTGAAAGCACGGGAGGTTTATGAGGTATGTGCAAATAATTACCCAGCAGCAAACGCAGTGTATGCTTCCCGGGAGCAAGGGTTATCTCCGTTTCCGTCTGTCCGCCTCCGAAGTGCCTTACGTTCTCGCTGAAGGCAAGAGGTTTTTCCATGTCCGGCAGATTTTCAAGATCAACTAACAGATGATGATGCCCGGTATTTGGAACCTTGACCCCGGCCGGAGCGACCCCCATGTTCACAAGCCCAAATCTCACGGTGAAGGTCTTGCTGACAACTTCTCCGTCTTTCGGAGAAATGATGTACACCTTGGCGCCCGGAGGAGATTCGGAAAAATACTCTTCCGCAAAAGCTATATTCCATGACATGGCCACGGCTATGAAAAGCAAGGAAAATGTCCTGATTATTATCATCTTGGAACCCTTAATCATGAAAACGATTGCTTATCTAAAGTACATGTTTTTTTCAGAATCTCCACTTCACTGGAATGTCCGAAAAGGTGGAGAAAGACTGATCGGAGTCAAAGAAACAGAACCAATTCCAAGAGATATTGGGACAGAACTCTGAGCGGCGCGTTATGATGGGCCTAACCCGGGACCATAAGATTTCTAATTCCAGAGATCAACTACCACTCTTCCAACCTGGCCGCCCTTAAGTATAACGTCTATTTCAGGGTCAAGATCTTCGAGGGAGACTGTTCTGCAGATCCGCTCAAGAATATCGATCTTCCACTCGCCGGATATCTTTTCCCATACAAGCCGCCTTCTTCCCATCGGGCAGCTTGCAGAATCTATGCCCGCAAGCGTAACTCCCCTCAATATGAATGGATAGACATTCGTGTTGAGTTCATGGGAAGCCACATTGCCGCACGTAGTCACAACTCCTCTTTGTCTCGTGGACTTAATAGCGGTGGCAAGTATCTCTCCGCCCACGGTATCAACCACCCCGGCCCACTGCCCCTTAAGCAGCAGCCTGCCCGAAGGGTCAGTTAAATCCTCTCTCCCGATTACTTCCTCTGCTCCCAAGTCCTCCAGAAACTGTTTCTGCCCCGCTTTTCCCGTCGAAGCCGTCACGCTGTAACCGGCTTTTCCGAGAATAGCGACGGCCATGCTGCCTACCCCTCCCGTCGCCCCGGTTACGAGAATCTTTCCATCTTCAGGGCTTACTCCGCCCTCCACGATTCTTAACACTGACTGTGCCGCCGTAAAACCCGCGGTCCCGTACATCATCGACTCTTTTAGATCAAGACCCGCAGGCAGGTTAACCACCCAATCAGCCGGAACCCTCACGTATTGTCCAAATCCTCCGGAGGTATCCATTCCCAAGTCGTAGCCATGCACTATAACCTTGTCTCCAGATTCAAACTCTGCACTTTCTGAACGCTCGACTACACCGGCGGCGTCAACGCCGGGCGTATGGGGATAATTCCTGGTAACGCCCCTGTTTCCTATGGCTGAGAGAGCATCCTTGTAGTTGAGAGATGAATATTTTACGTTTAGGAGCACCTCCCCGTCCAGGAGACTGTCTAGTTTTCTGGTCGTGATTTCCCTCGTGAATTTTTCATCTTCATCCCTGCTTACAACCATCGCCTTGAAATCATCAGAACTCATTTAAAACCTCCTTCAGTTACGGTTTTCATCTCCGCAGAGATCCTTAAGCGCAAGTAAAAGCGCCTGCGTTCCGAGCCTCCCGTGCCCAAGCTCGCTCGCCCTTTCATAAAGGGATTTAACAAGAGCAAGCCCCGGAAGATCAATCCCCATCCGTTGCGATTCCCCGAGAGCAATCTCCATGTCTTTTATAAAATGTTCAACGAAAAAGCCCGGGTCGAAATCCCTGTCCATTATTCTGGGACCGAGGTTGTTCAGAAGCCAGCTCGAGGCCGCGCCGCTCCCCACGGAGCGAAGCATGGTACGGGGGTCCAGCCCTGCCTTCTGACAATAGACCAAGTTCTCGCAGATTCCTATCATTACCCCAGCTACGGTGATCTGGTTGCACATCTTCGCATGCTGACCCGAACCCGCTTTTCCTTGGTGCACGATGTTTTTTCCTAGGAGCCCCAGAAGCGGTTTCACCGAATCAAAAACTTCCTCATCTCCTCCAACCATTATTGAAAGCTCTCCCTTCACGGCTCCTACGTCTCCCCCGGAAACCGGAGAGTCCAAAGAAGAGCAGCCGAACCCAAGCGCCTTTTCGTATATCTCTATTGCAAGGGTCGGTTCGGTCGTGGTCATGTCAACGAAGATGCGGCCGGGCTCGGGCTCAATCAGAAGGCCATCGCGACCGAAATACACCTCTCTTACGTCATCCGGGTAACCGACAATGGTAAAGATAACGTCGGCTTGGCGGACGACCTCAGCGGGAGAGTCACACCAAGTGGCGCCTTCACTCAGCAGTTCTCCCGCCTTTTCCTTTGTTCTGTTGAAAACAAAAACGCGGTACCCGGCACGAACGAGATGTCCGCACATGGGCGCACCCATGATCCCCGTTCCTATCCACCCTATCGAACTTTGCTCGGAACTTATTTCATTCATTTGCGCTGGGAACTATTGCGATGCGACGCTTTGCCGCTTAAGCATGGGAAGATATTTCCCGCCAAGGAGTATATGACCCTCGCTTGAACCGGCAAGAAGCCTTTGCACGAGATATTCTCTGTCAGGCCCGAGAACGTTAACCCCGTGGTCTGACTCGACAAGGCACAGAAGCTTTATGTCGCTGCCATTTTGGGTTGCGGTCTCGTAAACCGCAGAATAGTTGAGAAGAGCAGCTTCCACGGTACCGCAGGGAAGAGATGGATTCCGGGCTCCGGCGTGGTGTTCACTTCCCCGGAACCAGCATGGGTCAGGGTAGCCGTGGAAATGCAGAATCGACATTTCCTTCTCAATCAGAGAAGGGGCGTAAAGAGCGGAAGAGAGTGCCTGAGAGAGTATAACGTAAGTATCAAAAGACGGCCTTATATCTCTTCTCCCCAAGTCGACTCCTCTGGGTATCTGAAGATGAAGCTTTCCCTTCAAAAGGCCAATTCTGACTATATCCGAATCCGGATTCAAGTTTGTCTTATCGCATCCTGACCTTGAAGTGACAATCCATATGTCCGGAACCTGCTGATACACCGTCTCATCAGCGAGAAGGGTTCTAACATACCATCTGTCGTTCGAAGCCGCTCTTACCTCGTCGGGATTGTAATTCGGAATCTCCTGCAGGGAATTCCACATATTCTCATCGATATATTTATCCCCATCGTATCCAGGAGGCTCGGCAAGCGCTATGAAACCGTACGAAACCCCGGTTCTCCCGTCAAGTATTTTGTTCGCCACATCCCTGTGCGACAGGCGCTTTATCGCATCTATAAACTTCGACCCCGCAGGAAAAAGATCGGTGCTTTTGAGGTCAGCACCCAAGGTAGACAGCTTCTTGGCGTATTCAAATTCCTGCGGGTCGTACTCGCTTACGGAAAAACGCGTCAGAACAGGTGGCTTTATAGGAGCGTATATCTTCGGAATAAGCGAATAGAGCACGAAATCATCAAGCTGATCATGGGCGTATATGGAATCGGAGAGATTCATGTTTATTATCGCGAAATTCCTGCGCGAAACACCTATAACGATCTCCGACATGTTGTTTATCAGGTTTTTCAGGCCCAAGGAAATTTTTCTTTCATAGGTCGTATCCTCATTCTCAAACTCCGGGTCAAGGGACATTATCGTGATAACCTGGGTGTTATAGGGATCCTGGAGATAGCCAACGGTGAAATCGTCCGCCCATCCGCTTATCTTCAGTATGCTGCTGACCGAAAGGCTGTCCTTCCTGACAATCCTGTAGATGTTCTCGGCTACCTTGCTCAGAAGCCACCTGAGCGGGGAAAGTTTCTTTTTAACATCTATTACGGCGTTTACCTTCCTCCTAACAGACTTAAGTCCCATGAGCTTGGAAAACATTCCGTAAGATGCGTCCTCGGTGGTTGCGTCTTCCCAGGAAATTACGTTTGCCCCGTTGCTCAGAAGCGAGTTTCTGAGCCTTTCCCTGTAAGCGCTTATCCCGGTGTCCGGGTAATTTTTCGGAAGCGGCTTGAAGGTTACGATAACCCGCTCCGACATCTCAGTCGGATTTTTAGGGTTAACCAGGTTCTTTATCTTCGGCATTCCGGAAAGCGCCGCTATGGTCCGCAGATCTAAATCCGCAATTCCTTGACTTTCATTCATAAAAAAGACAACCTCACACAACCCGCATCAGGAAACAGGCACAGGGGCAAAAAACAGAGCAAACGAAAGTTCCAACCGAGTCCGGACAACCTAGAGTTTAACGATTGCTACGGATTTTTTCAATCTCGCGAAGCATCTCTTCCCGGACTACACCTTCAAGCTTTTCGCCACCCTCTTTTCCCTTTGGAAAGCTTGCGGTATCTATAGGAGGAAGGATTCTGACTACAATATCCCTGTCGGTATTAAGTTCGTAGGAACCCTTTTTCCTTATATCCTTGCCTCCCCATATGATCATCGGCACAACCGGCACCCTTGAAAGCGAAGCCATAAAAAAACCGCCCTGCTTAAAGGGAAGAAGTTCTCCATCCTCGCTTCTTGTGCCCTCTGGGGCAATAATCACTGAAGGCCCATTTCTTATTTTCCTTACGATTTCCCGGACTCTGTTCGTATCTCCAACCGAACCGTCCCTCGCAACGAAATATTGTCCGCTAAGTGAGCACACCCAGCCGATAAAAGGAATCGAGGCGACTTCATTCTTCATGACCGCCCTCCATTCGAAAGGCAGTGCCGCGGAGAAAACAGGTATGTCTAGGGAACTCTGGTGGTTGAACATCACTATGAAAGGAGCTTGCGGGAAGTTTTCAGTTCCTTTTACGTCAAGCCGCACTCCGCAGGACCAAAGAACTGTTTTTCCCCAAGGCCGAACGGAGCACTTTATAAGATACCTTACGGCAAGAAGTGACATCACGATTCCCACGCTGCCCCAGAATGCCGTAAACAGAGACGAAAGAATTATCGCCACAATGCTTCTTATTTTCTTCATCACTGCTACTCCGTCGCCTCGCAAAAAGAGTTTCCGGGATCCTGGCCTATGCGGGAACTATAATGTTTACTCCCTGCTCCTCAATCCGTATATCATGTTTTCCGGAACGAAGAAGAAATGTCTCCCCGTCCATGTGAGCCGGAAGATCGGTAAAGGTTTCAAACCGCAACTGCTTTGCCCTTACTATACTGACCTCTCGAAGTCCCTCATGGCGGCCCTCAAGCACCTTTTGTATCTTAAAAAGCCTTCCCAGAGAACTCATGTCGCTTATTATATGGATGTCGAGATATCCGTCGAATATGTCAGCACCAGGAGCTAGGTTGAACTTTCCACCCTGAAAAGGGCCGTTTGAAGCGCCGAAGAGAAGCAGTCTTTCGCCCGCGACATCGACTTCTCCATCCATCTCGGAGAAAAAACCCTGGAACCGAAACGCCTCGATCACCGCTCCAACAACGTAACCGAAGGAACCGAAACGCCTGAGGCCCAGATCCCCGAAATCGTGCGCTACGGCCCCGTCCATCCCTACCCCGAAACCGTTTATAAAGCATTTTTCGTCAACAAAAGCCACATCAGCTTTTCTCGTTCGGCCAGAAAAAATATTGTCCACCGCCGCGCGCGTATTAAGGGGAATACCGGCTGCCTTCGAGAAATCGTTCCCGCTGCCTCCCGGAACTATTCCCAAAACAGCTTCGGTTCCGTGAATCGAACTTACGATCTCACTTGACGTACCGTCTCCTCCAAGAGAAATCATGTGGGTAAAGCCTTCACCAAGCCCTTCCGTGGCGATCTCCGCGGCGTGCCCGGGGAACTGCGTCAACCTCACCTCGCAAATAATTTCTTTTGCTTCAAAAGCACTACGGATCTGTTCAAGTGTTGGCCCAGGCGGTTTTGTACCCGCCTTGGGATTTGCTATTACAAGGTATTTCATCCTGTTCTATTGCTCCCGGAATCGGTGATTACGGAACATTATGATACCCTACAACTTGATTAATAATTGTTTTTCTGGTATTAAAACCAGATTTGCAAAAGGAATTCGGAGGATAATTAATGACAGAAGAAGCCGTAGCTAGCGAAAAACTCAGCATGAAAAGCCTGCTTGAAGCGGGGGTACATTTCGGACACCAGAAAAGCCACTGGAACCCGAAAATGAAATCCTTTATCTTCGGAGCAAGGAACGGCATTCACATAATCGATCTTCAGCAGACCGTCACGCTTTTTAACAGGGCGTACACTTTCGTGAAAAACACAGTGGCGGACGGAGGAACCGTTTTGCTGGTGGGGACCAAGAAACAGGCCCGGGGAATAATCGAGGAAGAATCGATCCGATGCAACATGCCCTACATAAACACGCGTTGGCTGGGCGGAACCCTTACCAATTTCAACACGATACGTTCGAGGGTTGATTACCTGCTGGAACTGAAGAAACTTGAGGAAGACGGGCAGATGGAAATGCTTCCGAAAAGGGAAGCGAAAAACCTTAGAAGGGAGATAGTAAAGCTCGAAGGGCTTCTGGGTGGAATAGTAACCATGAGGCGCGCTCCCGACGCTATTTTCGTCGTAGATACAAAAAAAGAGCATATAGCCATAAAAGAAGCGAGAAACCTCTCGATACCGGTTATAGCAATCGTGGACACGAACTGCGATCCCGCAAATGCGGATTATCCGATTCCGAGTAATGACGACGCCATAAGGGCGATAAAGCTGTTCACCTCAAAAATAGCCGACGCCTGCATTGAGGGAACTCACATATACCAGGAGAAACTGGTGAGCGGAGAGGTTGAACAGGTAAAAGAAGACAGCCTTGAGGGCGTAGTGGTAGAAAGGAAGGTATTTGTTTTCAAAGAAGCTGAGTCCGATGAAAGTGAGGAAAGCTTTGTTTCCGTAGCGATCTCCGAATCTTCGCAAAGTGAAGACGCTCGGGCACAGAAAGAGATATCGGAGAATACAGAAGATAAAAAAGAGGATTAAAAATGGCTGAAATCAAGGCAAAAATGGTAAAGGAGTTGAGAGAAAAAACAGGAGCTCCTTTTCTTGACTGCAAGAACGCGCTTGTGGAAACCGACGGGGACTTCGAAAAAGCTTCCGAGGTCCTGAGAATAAAGGGTGTCGCGAAAGCTTCTAAGAAAACTACCAGAAAAACCGACCAAGGAATCATATCCTCATACGTTCACGCAGGTGGCAAGATCGGCGTAATGCTCGAAGTTAACTGCGAAACGGATTTTGTGGCCAGAAACGACGAGTTTCAGAACCTCTGCAGGGAAGTCGCCATGCAGATAGCGGCAAACAATCCGACTTATGTAAGAAAGGAAGAGGTTTCGGAAGAAGAAGTAGAAAATGAAAGGCGGATTCTCAAGGCAGAAGCTATGGAATCGGGAAAACCCGAGAATATAGCGGAAAAAATGGTTGCGGGAAGAATAAACAAGTTTTTCGAGGAGATATGCCTTCTTGAGCAACCCTACATAAGAGATCCCAAGATGAAAGTCATGGACCTTGTAAACAACCTGATAGCCAAAATCGGCGAAAACATAGTTGTAAAAAGGTTCGTAAGATACCAGCTGGGCGAATGAAAAAACTGGACAATGGGATCTTCTGAAAAAACCATCCCGAAATATAAAAGAGTACTGCTGAAACTCAGCGGAGAAGCTCTTCAGGGTCCCGGTCAGTTTGGTATCAGTTCCGACGTAATTGAATACGTCTCCGAAGAAATAAAAACCATCTACTCACTCGGAGTAGAAACGGGCATAGTCATAGGTGGAGGAAATATCTTCAGAGGTGTTTCCAGTTCTTCAAAGGGAATGGACCGTTCCACGGCCGACTACATGGGAATGCTCGCAACCGTGATAAACGCGCTTGCCCTGCAGGATTTTCTTGAAAGAAAAGGGATGTCAACGCGGGTACAGACCGCGCTTGAAATAAAACAGGTTGCCGAACCCTTTATCAAAAGAAGGGCCATACGCCATCTTGAAAAGGGAAGAATAGTCATATTCGCCTCGGGAACAGGCAATCCGTTTTTTACGACCGACACGGCCGCAACCTTAAGAGCGCTGCAGATGGGAGCGGACATCATAATGAAGGCGACTAAAGTTGACGGCATTTATGACAAGGATCCTGTTAAAAACAAAGATGCTTCGAAGTTCACCGAGCTCACATACATGGAAATTCTGAAGAAAGGGTTAAAAGTTATGGATGCAACCTCAATCTCTCTTTGCATGGAAGGGAATATTCCCATAGTAGTGTTCGATCTTTTTGAGAAAGGCAACATAGAGAAAGTTATAAGAGGAGAGAAAGTAGGTACTATTGTAAAGAGCGGTACGGAACAATGAGTGAAGAACTGTCTGTTGAAGAACTTTATATTGACGCCGAAGACAGGATGGACAAGACAGTAAGCGTTTTCGATCAGGAACTCTCCAGAATAAGAACCGGCAGGGCGTCAGCAGCTCTTGTCGACACGATGAGAGTTTCCTACTTCGGTGCCCAGACACCTATTAACCAACTCGCCAACGTTTCGGTGCCCGATAGTTCGACCATACTTATACAGGCTTGGGACCCGGGTGCGGTCGAGGAAATCCAAAAGGCAATCGCGCAGTCCGAACTCGGAATAACTCCGTCGGTCGACGGAAACACGATAAGGCTTACTATACCGCCGCTGACGGAGCAGAGAAGAAAGGAACTCGTCAGGCACACGGGAAAAGTCGCCGAAGAACACAGGGTGTCCGTAAGGCAGATAAGAAAAGATGCGAACAACCTCATAAAGAAAGCCGGGAAAACAGAGAACCTTCCAGAAGATGAAATAAAAAAAGCCCTCTCCGAAATACAGCAACTGACAGATGAGAGAATAAGCAGGCTAAACGCCCTGCTTGAAAAGAAAGAAAAAGAAATACTGGAAATCTGAGAACCGCGCGGATTACCGCCCGATAACCCTGATACCATCCATATAGGGGACTAGTACCTCAGGAACCTCCACCGTCCCCTCTTCGGTCTGGAAGTTCTCAACAATCGCCAGCAGAGCCCTGCCCACAGCCACCCCGGAACCATTAAGAGTATGGAGATAGGCCGGCTTGGACCCCTTTGATTTTCTGTATCTTATGTTGGCGCGCCTTGCCTGAAACGCCTCAAAATTGCTGCAGGACGATATTTCCCTGTATCTACCCTCGCTAGGCACCCATACTTCAAGATCATAAGTCTTGGCGGAAGAAAATCCCATGTCTCCCGTGCAAAGAAGAACAACCCTGTAAGGAATACCCAAAAGTTCAAGAATCTTGGCAGCATCAGCAGTCAACATTTCAAGTTCCTCGTACGAGTTCTCCGGGTCAGCGAAGCGTACAAGCTCCACCTTGTTAAACTGATGCTGCCTGATTATCCCGTGCACGTCCTTCCCGTAAGAACCCGCTTCCTTTCTGAAGCACGGAGTGTAAGCCACGTATTTAATCGGAAGCATCTCCGGGGGAATTATCTCGTCGCGGTGAATGTTGGTAACGGGAACCTCGGCAGTGGGAATCATGTAATAGTCCGTATCGCTAAGCTTGAAAAGGTCTTCCTCGAATTTGGGGAGATTTCCCGTTCCAGTAAGACTCTCCGTGTTGGCTACGAAGGGAGTGAGAACCTCTGTGTACCCGTGCTGCTTGGTATGAACATCGAGCATGAAGTTTATAAGGGCTCTCTCAAGCCGCGCGCCCGCGTTTTTGTAAAGCGCAAACCGTGCACCTGCGATCTTCGTCGCCCTCGGAAGATCCAGTATGTCGAGCTCGGCTCCCAGCAACACGTGGTCCTTTACCTCGAAATCGAAATCCCTCGGTTCTCCCCACTTCCTTATCTCGACGTTTGCCGTGTCGTCCGGACCCTCGGGAACCGAGGAATCGGGCATGTTGGGAACGGTCAGAAGAAACTCCCTGAGAAGCCCCTCCACTTCCGCTTTCTTCTCGTTAAGATCCTTTACCTCTTCCGAGAGAGCCTTCAGTTCGGGCAGAAGTTCTGCAAGTCCCTGCTGATCTCCAGACCTCTTAAGGGCACCCACCTTTCTTGAGCCCTCGTTTCTCTGGTGTTCCAGAGTCTCAACCCTTTTTATTATCTCTTTTCTGCGGGAATTCAGTACCGCAAACTCCGATAGGTCTGTCTCAAAACCGCGGGTAGCGAGTTTTTCTCCCACAAGGTCAATATTTTGCTCAACTAATTTGGGATCCAGCATCTGAAACACGTGCTCCGGCAGAACTTGAAAAAACCAAAAGTCAGGGGTTTAACTTTACACTCGCAGCCGATATTTTCAAACAATCTGGGACTTTGCACAAAAGATTCTTTTCGGGTTTAATAACTGGATATACAAAGCTAAAAGAGCGTCAAGAAAGGGAGCAAACAATGAAGATACTGAATAACGGAATAGAAATAAACTACTTTGGACATTCCACTTTCTCGGTAAAATCTCCCGGCGGCAAAACAGTGATGCTTGACCCGTGGCTTGAGGGAAATCCCTCCTGTCCGGAACAGCTTCGCGACCCGGGCCATGTTGACATCATAGCAGTCACACACGGGCACTTTGACCACATAAGCGACGTGATCCCTCTTTGCAGAAAATATAATGCGAAAGTGGTAGCGAACTGGGAAATCTGCGACTGGCTGAGTTCAAAGGGGGTTGAAACCTGCATGCCGTGCAACAAAGGGGGCAATGTGGTCATAGACGGAATAAGGTTCACAGTGACCCACGCTCAGCACAGCAGCAGCATGAAGGAGGAAGACGGGACGGTTATCTACGGTGGAGAGCCTGTAGGTTACGTAATAAAGTTTGAAAACGACTACACAATATACCACGCCGGAGATACAAACATTTTCGGTGACATGAAACTCATATCGGAACTATACAAACCGGAGATGGCAATGCTTCCTATTGGAGACCTCTTCACGATGTCTCCGCTTGAGGCATCATACGCTTGCAGGCTGCTTGGCGTGAAGTGGGTCATTCCAATGCACTACGGAACTTTTCCGCTCCTTGTGGGAACTCCAGATGAACTGAAGTCGCTGACCAAGGGCATGGATTCGCTTAGCGTGCTTGCCTTGGAACCGGGACAGCAGATCACATGACCTGTAGAGAACTTTCAGACCTAAGAACCAAGGGACCTTTTTTGTGCTCATAGAAAGGCAGCTTCACGAAACAGAGTTATGAAAAACCTAGGAAAATTGCTGGTTACCATTGTCCTGCTCCTTGCGGTTTCCTGCGGGGGAAAACAGGCGATTTACGAAGGAACAGCGGAGCAGCTTAACAACGAAGTCCTTGAAGAGCTTAACAAGGAAGGCGGGTTGGGGATATTCGGAGGGACAAATTACGACAAGGTATTCGATATCCTAAAGGAAATACAGATCCGCTATCCCTACACCAAGTACGCTGCGCTGGCCGAACTCAGAAGCGGTGATGTCTATTTTAAGAAAAAGGAATACACCCTGGCCGCTGAGGAATACGAAAATTTCATAGCGAACCATCCGGGTCACAAAGAACTTGATTACGCAATGTATCGCCTCGGACTCTCCTACTATAAGATGAAAGCGGGGAAGGACAGAAACCATTCAAAACGGCTTCAGTCAATAAAGTGGTTTACACTGCTTAATAAGACCTATCCCGACTCCCCGTACGCTGAGCAGACACAGGATAAAATCGAGAAATCCAGAAGAATGCTCGCGGAAAGAGAAATCTACATAGGGAAATTCTATCAGAAGAAAAAGAACTACGAGGCGGCGGCGCAAAGATACAGAAACGTTCTTGAAAATTACTCCGACACCGAATACGCCGAGAAAGCCAGGAAGCTTCTCAGAGAGACTGAGGAAAAATCATCCAAGCAGTCATCCTAGTAACAGGAGAAACCTTTCCCCGAAGGTGCGGGCAAGCAATCCGCCACGTGAATTTAACGACAAGGTAATTTGCCGGGCGGCTGTGCGTATCGATCCGGAACGCGCGTTTTAATCAGACGATGTAATTCCACTCAAACAAAAAACAGAAATGGTGAAGACATACAAGCTGCTTGCATATCTAGTTGTGATTATCTTTCTCGCCTCCTGCGGGTCTGCTGATGAAGAGGAGATAAATCTGCTTTTGGACAAGAGAGTCAGGTCCTTTCAGCTAAAAGACCCTGAAATGTATTCTGAGTGTATACACGAAGATTACAGGGCAACTTCAGGGGAAAAAGTTGTTGACAAGCACGAGCTGGTAAGCAGGTTCAAGGACCAGGTATCCACCATTGACACGGTATCGTTCGGCGAATCCGAAAGATACATATACATCAACGGGACAGACGCAAGGGTAATGATGCTCTCTTCGATTGACGTAAAGATAGATAGTTATTCAATGACATATAAAGCCAGAGAGGTTATTAACTTATCGAAAGTACTGGGGAAGTGGAGAATAACCAAGGAGTCTATGCTTAACTTGCTCAGTGGAACTATGGTTCTTGATAACTAAGAACTAGCCGAATTTCTTTTCAATATCTTCCTGCTCTTCTTTACACTCTATGCAAAGAGTAGTCTCTGGTCTTGCAATCAGTCTCTGCTCCGAGATCTCCTCTTCACACACCTCACAGATTCCGTAAGAACCATTCTCAAGTCTAGCGAGCGCGTCGCGTATTTTCCGAAGCAGCTTTCTCTCCCTGTCCCTTTCCCGCAGTTCAAGAACCCTGTTCGACTCGGATAGCGCCCTGTCAAGTGGATCTGGGAAAGAATTGGACCCCTTACTCATCCTATCAACAGTATCATAGGCAATGCCCAGTATGTCGGACATCTTCTGAATCAGGATGGTTCTTACCGTCTCCCTGGTTTCTGCCTTCATGGAGAATATTATATATACCTACGTTTTTTTGTAAATTTGACGAAACGCGACAAATACAATTAATTATCCGCCATGGCGAGAATGAAGAGACTTACGATTGAGTTGCCGGGAGAAATGGCTGCACTTGTTTCAGATCTGCTCTTGGGTCTTGAAGCCGGAGCCGTTAGCGAGGAGCAAAGAGACCACGGAGAACCGTTAATTCATGCGTATTTCAAGGAAGAAACGGACATTGCGGGAATCATAACAACCGTAAGGGAGTTCTCTATGCTTTTTAGCGAAAACGCCGAGGCGGTCCGGTTCACCACCCGATACATAAATCAAGCAGACTGGGAAGGTTGGAAATCCTATTTGAAACCGGTAAGGGCGAGTCGTCGAATAGTTATCAAACCTCCATGGGAAAAACAATACAAGGCGGAGCGGGGAACCAAGATAGTTGAAATAAACCCGGGAAACGCCTTTGGCACGGGACATCATGAAACAACAAGAATATGCGTAAGTTATCTGGACGAAATTATCGAAAAATCCCCTGGGTGTTCTGTTTTTGACGTGGGATGCGGGAGCGGTATTCTGGGTATCTGCTCAATCAAACTGGGAGCGTACATTTCGTTTTGCGCAGACATTGATTTCAAGGCCGCAAAAGAAACTATCTCGAATTCCGCAAGGAACGCGACTTCCGACAAGGTAAAAGTCTGGTGTGGTTCTGCGGACTGTACACGGAAAAAATTCGATGTGGTTGTTTCTAACACATCCAAGGATACTCTTATTTCAATGAGGGAGAGTCTAAAAGAGAGACTTCTCCCCCTGGGACATCTTATAGTGTCCGGCATACAGGCAAACGAGAAACGTGAAGTGGCCGAAATTTACGGAAACTCGGGTTATGATATTGTCAGTGGGAAGGTCGAGGGCGGATGGGCCGGACTGCTCCTTAGGTTAAAGAAAACGAGAAAGCCTGAAAAATGAACTCTTTTAAAACTATAGAATGGAAAGACGACAGGGTCTTAATGATTGACCAGAGAAAGCTTCCGGGAGAGGAAGTCTACGTTGAATGCACTACTTTTGAAGAGGTGGCCGAATGTATAAGGAAACTGGTTATCAGGGGAGCCCCGGCGATAGGAATAGCGGCCGCCATGGGAATGGCTCTCGGAGCCTCGGGTATCGGAAACGATTGCTCCTATGAAAATTTCGAAGAGCGCATGAAAGCCATATCGGATCACCTGGCCCTGACGCGACCGACAGCCGTAAATCTGTTTTGGGCCATCGCCAGAATGAACAGACTGATTTCCAAGTGCAGAGGCAAAGAAATTGAAGAGATAAAAAACCTTCTCATAACCGAGGCGATCAATATACAGAAAGAAGACATTGAGATATGCATGCAGATCGGGGAAAACGGATCCAAACTCATAAGAGAAAACTCTGTCATACTCACGCACTGCAACGCCGGAGGACTCGCCACCGCCGGTTATGGAACAGCTCTAGGGGTAATAAGGTCAGCCTTTAACCAAGGCAAGAATATAAGCGTAATATCATCAGAGACAAGACCCGTTCTCCAAGGAGCGAGGCTCACTACGTGGGAACTTGAGCGGGATGGAATCCCGGTCCGTTTGATAACCGACAGCATGGCCGGGCATCTGATGAGTAAGGGGATCGTGAATTCGGTTGTGGTCGGGGCTGACAGGGTAGCTTCAAATGGAGATACGGCAAACAAGATAGGAACCTATTCCCTCTCCGTCCTGGCCAAGCATCACGGCATTCCCTTTTACGTAGCGGCCCCCACTTCAACCATAGATACCGAATGCTTAAGCGGAGAGGATATTATAATTGAGCAAAGGGAACCCGAAGAAGTAACGCACATAGACGGGAAAAAAATAAGTGCGGAAGTAACCGCAATCAATCCCGCTTTTGACATTACACCGGCCGAAAATATCGAATGCCTGATAACTGAAGTCGGACTGTTTAAGAAACCCTATACTAAATCTCTCGGCAGACTTAAAAAGAAAGATCAGTAATCTCCCCTTTCAATTTCCTCCTGAGCTTCGACGCTCAGTTTCGTAAAGGGCATGACCATCAGCCTCTCTTCGCCTATTTTTTCCCCTGTAACCTCGCAGAAACCATATTCCCCGTTTTCAATCCTCTTTAGAGCATCATCTATCTGGTGCAGTTTGCTGCGCTCCCTGTTCGAAAGAGTAAGGGCAAGTTCTCTCTGCCTGTCTTCGGATGCGTGATCATAAAAATCTCCGACATTGAAACGCAGATGATCCGATTCCTCTTTCATTGATCGGGTTACATCTTTAAGCAGTTCCTTTCTCATCTCTTTAAGCATGGCAGTCATCTGGTTAAGGAACTTCTTTGTATATTTTCTGGGGTTGGTTCTCTTCGACTTAGCTTTTGTTCCGGTCGCCGCAGAAGAACTTTCCTTCGAGGTCTTTTTTTCAGGTTTCTCCTTTTTTACTCTGGGCACGTTGACTCCTCCGGTAATCAAAGTCTAAAATTTTTAGGGTGAATTAAGATAAAATTATTATTCCTTTTGTCAATACCGGTCGTTGCCAGCAATTGGGAACTATTATCTTGTCATATTCCCCGCCTCGGTGATAATATAGCTTTCTCAATTGTGACCCTTCCGAAATGAAAAAAGGCTCTAACAATAGGGACGCCTGGGCGACCAAGACAGGCCTTATATTAGCCATGGCGGGCAACGCAATAGGCCTCGGCAACTTTCTTAGATTTCCAACGCAGGCCGCGGAAAACGGCGGCGGCGCTTTTATGATCCCCTATTTTATAGCATTTATCCTGATAGGGATTCCGATCATGTGGATGGAATGGGGAATGGGAAGGTATGGAGGGTCTCGCGGGCACGGAACAACCCCCGCAATATTCAATCTTTTCTGGAAAAGCCCCATTTCCAAAACCCTTGGCGTTATAGGGCTCTGGATACCCCTTGTCGTAACAATTTACTACGTTTACATTGAATCCTGGACCTTGGGATACGCTCTGCATTTTCTCCTAGGAAGCAATCCCAGTCTCGATCCGGGGTCGGTTTCAAACGCCGCGGAGTACGTAAAACCCTACAGCAGCTTTCTCGCCGATTATCTCGGTGCGGGAGACGGGGTGTTCCTCACCCCTTCCAAGATGGCTATTATCGCCTTTGTAATCACAATCAGTGCAAATTTCTACATCATGCTGAAAGGAATATCGGGAGGCATAGAGATATTCGTCAAGTATGCCCTCCCCATGCTGTTTGTCCTGGCGATAATACTCGTAGTAAAAACTCTGACGCTCAAAACTGATTACGGAACCGCGATAGATGGGCTTAACTTTCTCTGGAATCCCGACTTTGAAGCCCTTAAGAACCCGAAAGTATGGATAGCGGCGGCCGGGCAGATTTTCTTTACGCTGAGTCTGGCTTTCGGAGCAATAGTTGCGTACGCATCCTACATAAAGATCGATGATGACGTAACCCTAAGCGGCCTGACTTCGGCAACTCTTAACGAGACAGTGGAGGTGATTCTCGGGGGCTCGATAGCCATTCCGGCTGCAGTGGCGTTCTTCGGAGTCGCAAGTGTGGTCACCGTAGCACAATCAGGTGCATTCAGCTTGGGATTCGTAAGCCTCCCCGCAGTGTTCAGCAGCATTTCGGGAAGCCTAGGAGGGGTTGAGGCGGGCAGAATCTTCGGATTCTTGTGGTTTTTTCTCCTGTTTTTCGCCGGCATGACCTCGTCCGTAGCTATAGCATATCCCGTAGTAACCTTCCTTCAGGATGAGTTCCGCATCTCGAGAGAAAGAGCTGTCGTATACACCATGCTGATAATAATTGTAAGCGTGCTGCCGGTGATACTGATAAGCCAGGTCCTTGACGAATGGGATTTCTGGGCCGGCACCATAATGCTCGTCGTATTCGGATTCATTGAAATTGTAATGTTCATGTGGGTATTCGGGGCCGATAAAGCTTGGAATGAAATAAACTCGGGGGGATTTATAAAGGCGCCACGGGTTTTTTACTACATCCTAAAATATCTGACGCCGTTTTTCCTTCTGATTCTCATGTCGTGGTGGGGATACAGCAGTCTGCCTTCGATAATCGGAGAGACTAGCTGGAATATCTGGTTCGCTAGGCTTTATATTGCAGGGTTGTTTGTTTTCCTTTTAGCTATGGTTTATATTGCCGGTAGGAGGGAAAGATAATGGATTTCGCCGCTGCACTCTTCATGTTTATCTCTTGGGCAAGCGTCTTGAGTCTTCTCTCTTTCTGCCTGATAAAATTCCACAGAAACCCCAAGTAGCTGCCGCGGTAGCATCTTAAGATGTTCCGCGACCTTGGTTGGCAACCAGCAGGTGTTGCCGGCTTAGCCCTGTTCCGTTTCTTTTTGAAGAACTTCCTTGGGTTTTCCGATACGGAGAATTCTTATAACGTCTTCAAGCTGGTGTATCAAAAAGAGGGTAAGAGCAAAAGACGTAGCGAAAAGAACTAGGGAATTTCCTCCGATTATCGCTATGAGAACTAACCCGGCCGAATAATAATTTCTTCTCCCCAAAAAGCGAAGACGGGCAAGCAGTTTCCTTAGGAGGGAAAGCTCCTCGGGATTGATATGCTTGTCGACTTCAAAGTACGCAACCAGACTGCCGGAATCTGTGTACTTTATCAGAAAGTAAAACGACCATATCAGAAACAGGATGAAGATGATGATATTATAGCTTCCGAGGATCACCGCAACGGTGCTTCCGGTCTGAAGGTAATATCCAACAGGAACTCCGATCAGGAAGGAAAGCACCGTGAACTGGTCACTTATGGTATCAACCCACTGCCCTTTTTTTGTCTCCATAAGCTTTATTCTCGCGACTTCTCCGTCACACCTGTCCAAAACAGTTGCCACCTGCATGAAAAGAGCACCGAGCACCGGATGACCAAGGGCGTAAAGCGGCCCGCAGAGCACCCCTATCAGGTTAGTCAGAACGCTAACAGCGTTAGGCGTAAGAGATGTTCTTATCAGGAGCTTGCTCAAAGGAAGAGACATCCGGCCGTTTATATTTCTGGCTATCCATCCGGTAGCCGTTTTACCTACGTGAGAAAAGATGATTCTTTCCGCTTCTTTTCGAGATTCCTTGGTATCCGAAAGGCGATACCAGTACCCGCTGTCGGCACTGAAGATTCTCATACGGTTCCGGGTGGCCTCGTCACCAAGCCAAGTATTGAGCCCGGCAGCCGAAAGCACAGATGGGACTTCTGTGAAGTTTACGGAGAAAGCGCCAAAGACGCTGCTTCCTCCACCGAAATACTTGGTTACGTAACCGGTTTCCCTGTCCATGCCAACAACAGGATCAGCGTCCTGCTGAACAAGCACAGAAAACTCATCCTCGCGGCAATCAGATGAATCACGAATGAATTTTTCAAGGGAATTGGAGTTTGTGACAACCAGAGAGGATTCTAAAATAAGAACCCTGCCCGAATCTATCGACAGCGACTCTCCAGGTGGGACCCAGTTTATGTCCGATGTGATTCTCGGGTCATCAATAAGCAGGTTTTTTAGAAGACCCGCGTTGTCGGTAATTATATGAAACTGCTCAGTTCCGGCACGTTGACAATTTATTATAATTCTTTTGAGTTGAGGGACTTGCGCTATCGATTTGCTTGGGAATTTGGATAGATCCTCGCCATTTGTTCCTGTGCCAGAACAAAGTACAATAGCGTCTTTCATGGCAGATTATTCGGAGGAGTCAACAACTCTCAGAAGATTTGGGGCACGGTATTCCTTTTTCAAGAATCTGTCAGCCTGTTTTCTCGCCCTGAAAAGATCTAGCGGACAGTCGACATCCATCCAGTAAAGTTCGCCTATATCGAGGGGCTTGATTTTATACCCCTTGCTTATAAGCCTGTGTATTGAGGAAATGTACCATTTGCCTTCGGCACCGGGATTCCTCATCTCTTCCTCAACCGCCCTTTTGAGCAGTTCAACACCCGTATCCCTGAACACTCTTATGCCGACTGATTCGGCGGAGGTCTCGGCGTTTGAAATCTCCTTGCTTATCTTCGTGATTCTGCTGTTGTTGACAACAACTTTCATGTCCTCCCTTTCATATCGAGATCTCTTTTTTATGGGAAGACAGATTTTTTCATCCCTGACTGCAAGCGCCTTGTCCAGAACACCTATCTCGTATACATCGTCTCCGTTCATGACCACTAAATCTTCGTCAAATTCGCTCCTGGCTATCCAGAGAGACACAAGGCTGTTTGTAGATTGATAGAATGGGTTGTAAAGGGTGTTGATTCTCATTCCCAGGCCATCGTAATTCCTTAGGAAATCCTCCACTCTCTCAAAACCGAAACCCACGACGATCACAACTTCGTTTATGCCGCAGTCCCTTATAAGGTTTATCTGGTGTTCAAGTATGGATATATTCCCAATATCAAGAAGACACTTGGGCTTGTCGTGAGTGTAGGGATATAGTCTAGTTCCCCTACCCGCTGCAAGTATTATAGCTTTCATAAGTCAGATTTTTTAAATACAAAGTCATACACCCGTGGAATCGAGAAAAGCAGACGATAACCCCGGCGAAAAACACGAGGAATAACGCCTTATTTCTTCAACATCCTCCGGGAACTAATGTAACTATAGGAGCTAGGTATGTCAAACAGGGCTTTAATCCGCAAGTCTTACGCGGGTTTTGGCTGAAACAAGGGGAAGTCACCCATCGGTCGCAAGTTTAAGACCGTTAATTCCAGATTTTATGCTGATTATATTGTTCATCTCATCAACGTATATAAGCTTGGGTCTGTGTGTTTGGCTCTGTTCTTCATCATAGATTGCAAAATCCGCTATTATCAAGCAATCGCCTTTTCTCGCAAGATGCGCCGCCGCACCGTTTACACAAACTATGTTTGAACCTCTCGCGCCTTCAATCACGTAGGTTGAAAAACGGTGGCCATTGGTCAGATTGAAAATGTGAACCTCTTCATAGGGAAACAGATCCGCTGCGTCCATGAGATTTCTATCAAGCGTAAGACTCCCTTCATAATCCAACTCGGCATCAGTTACCGTAACTCTGTGTAGTTTGGATTTAAGGAGTACTCTCTGCATTACCAACCTCTTAAAGCACGATATTATCGATAAGCCTGGTATCGTCCAGCCTCACGGCCAGCGCCACCAAATCACCCTCCGCGGCTCTGTGCCGGAGCTCTAGAGTTTCAGGGTCTCTTATCTCAATATAATCAATATCATTAATTTGAGCCATACGCAATACCCTATCTGCCTCGGCAAGCAGAATTTTGCAGTCATCGCAACCGCTTTTGAACTTCTTTCTGATCTCTCCCAGGGCTTTGCTCACCGAAGCCGCCTTGATTCTCTGCTCCGCGCTGAGGTAAGCGTTTCTTGAGCTCATGGCAAGTCCGTCAGGTTCCCGTACTATCGGCATTTCCACTATCTCGATGTCCATATCAAAATCCCGTACCATCTTCTGAACAATCTTAAGCTGCTGGTAGTCCTTTCTTCCAAACACCGCAAAATCCGGACGGACAATGTTAAACAGCTTAAGCACAACCGTCGCTACCCCGTCAAAATGCCCCGGCCTGAAAGGACCGCAGAGGCAGTCCCCAAGATTTCCCACAGAAACCGTGGTCTGAAAGCCGTCGGGATAAATATCGCTTATATCCGGATAAAACAGATAGTTAACGCCGCAGCGCGCGAGTTTTTCCACGTCGCCTTCGTAGTCCCTTTCGTAACGATCAAAGTCCTCACCGGGTCCGAACTGAGTGGGGTTAACAAAAACACTTGCGACCGTCACGTCCGCCCTTCTAACCGATTCCTCCACGAGGGTAATATGCCCTGTGTGCAGGGCCCCCATAGTGGGAACAAAGCCGAGTTTCTTGCCCGCTTTCCTGCAAGCATCGGAAATCCTCTTCATGTCGGAAGGGCAGTTGAGCACAGAAAGCGCCCCCGCACTATCCATAAGACTGCTCCTGCGAAGGAAAAGTCCCTTTTTTTACCTCTTTCACGTATTTTTTTGTTGAATCGGAGATTGTCTTTGCAATCTTCGCGTATTTCTTGACGAACTTGGGGAGTGGCTCCGGCGTCAGGCCTATCATGTCGTTTACAACAAGCACCTGTCCGTCGCAATTCCCCCCGGACCCTATCCCGACTGTCGGTATTCCTAGACTCTCGGTAACATCTCTGGCCACCTCAGACAAAACGCTTTCGATAACCACCATGAAAGCGCCCGCCTGCTCACAGGACTTGGCGAGATCCAAAAGCGTTTCGCGCTCGCCCGGCAGACTTCCCTGTACCTTGTAACCACCCATTACGTGAACAGACTGCGGACAAAGCCCTATATGAGCAACAACGGGAATCCCGGCTTTCTGGATGCGGTACACGGTATCAACGTATGCATCATTTACCTCAAGCTTAACCGACTCAGCCCTCCCTTCCTTTAAAAGTCTTCCGGCGCTCTCTATAGCATCTTCGGGAGATTTCTGATAGGAAAGAAAGGGCATATCCGTGCACAGATGGGCCCGGTTCACACCTCTTGAAACGATCTTCGTGTGATAAATCATTTCATCCAGCGTAACCGAAAGCGTATCTTCAAGGCCCTGAACCACATTGCCTAGAGAATCTCCAACCAGAACCACATCTACTCCCGCTGCGTCCACTATCGCGGCAATGGTAGCATCGTACGCCGTTATCATGACGATTTTCTCACCCTGCTCCTTCATCTTACGAAAATCAGTTGTTCTCAGTTTTTTCATTATTCGACTCTATCTCTTTTTCGAAACCGCTAGGGGATCACTCAACATATATTCTGGCTGAGTATCCCCGCTTCCTCAAAACTACGCGAAGCGTCTCGGCGTCTTTCCTTTTCTTGAACCTGCCAACCCTTACCCTGTAATAAGTATCCCCCTCAAAGGCAAAAGATTCCACCCTCACATCCTCGTCCGTGACACGCGAAAGCTTTCTTTTGAGTTCATTGGCCGCCGCCTTGCTTCGAAAAGAACCGGCTTGGACTGTGTAGAGGGAGACAAAAAGGCTTTCTGACCTTTTAGAGGGTGTCGACAGCACTTCTACTTTCACTTCCGCAACACCACTTCTAACAAGTCCGATGGCTTTCGCGGCCGCATATGAGAGATCTATCACCCTGCCCCTTATGTAAGGACCCCTGTCATTTATCCTGACCCTTACCTGCCTGCCATTCTCGCGATTGGTAACACGCACGACGGTACCAAAAGGAAGCTCCTTGTGCGCCGCGGTATAGGCATTTCTATTGAATACCTCGCCACTTGCGGACCTCTTGCCATGTTCCTTGTCCCCGTACCAGGAAGCCTTGCCGTACTGTACGGTATGCGTCGACTTGGGCCGCTGAAAATCCCGGCTTTCCCACTTCGGGAAACCTGAAGAAAAAGAGCAACCGACCGCAAAGAACGCAATCAAGACGGCGAATCTGACCCAGATCATAAGGTTCTATTTTACCATAACGGATTCCCTCGCAGACACCGATATGCCGGAAATACCCGTTTTACCGGCCGCAGTCTTGAGATTATAAGCGGTTATAATAAAATAGTGCCACCAAAAAACAGGCAGATACGATGAACCGGCCGGATTATAATTTTTCCCTGATAAACCGACTTCCCCCTTACGTGCTAGGCGTAGTCAACGAACTTAAACACAAAGCACGCGCCAGAGGAGAGGATATAATCGACCTCGGCATGGGGAACCCTGATCAGGCAACGCCGGACCACATAGTGGAGAAACTGCGCGAGGCAGTAAGTGAACCCAGAAACCACAGATACTCCGCTTCCGCCGGACTGCCCAAACTTCGTCTGGCCATAACCGACTGGTACAGAAGAAATTACGATGTTGACCTTGACCCGGATTCCGAAGCCGTCGTCACGATAGGATCAAAAGAAGGCATATCGCATTTAATGGTCTCCATACTCTCCCCAGGAGATATGGCGATAGTTCCAAATCCCTCCTACCCGATACACAGCTACTCCGTAATCATAGCAAGAGGAGACACTCACAGTTGTCCCATGGGGAAGAAAGAAGACTTGATACAGTCAATAGAAAAAGCGATAAAGGAAGTATGGCCAAAACCCAAAGTACTTATTCTTTCATTCCCCAACAACCCGACAACACAAGTCATGGACCTTGATTTCTTCGAGAAAATCTGTGACCTGGCACGTGAGACGGGTCTTATAGTAGTGCATGATCTGGTTTACGCAGAGCTGTGTTATGACGGATACAAGGCCCCGAGCATAATGCAGGTAAAGGGAGCCAAGGACGTTGCGGTGGAATTCTATTCACTTTCCAAAACCTACAGCATGCCCGGCTGGAGAGTAGGCTTCATGGTGGGAAATCCAGAAATCGTTTCCGCGCTCAAAAGGATAAAAAGTTACCTTGACTACGGAATATTCCAGCCGATCCAGATAGCCGCAATTACCGCTCTCAACGGACCTCAGGAACCTGTAGAGCGCATAAGGGAAACCTACAGGTCCAGAAGAGACAAGCTGATCGAATCATTCGCAAGGGCCGGATGGGAAATCCCAAAACCGAACGCCACTATGTTCGTATGGGCACAGATACCTGAAGAGTTTGCGGAGATGGGATCGCTTGAATTCTCGAAACTTCTTATAGAGAAATCAAAAGTCGCCGTATCCCCCGGAGTGGGATTCGGAAACTACGGAGAAGGATTCGTAAGACTTGCGCTTGTTGAGAACGAAAACAGAATAACTCAGGCGGCAAGGGGAGTTAGGAAGCTTCTTCAGGGCGCCCACGGCTACTAAAAAGCCTGCCCTATGCTTATAAAAATCTTGAATCTGTCGTCTCTTTCCTCATCCTCGGGGTTTAGAAGGTAGCCGAAATCCGCCCTGATCGGCCCGATAATCGTATGGTATCTCAATCCGGCACCGGCCGCGTACTTCAGGTTGGAAGCACTGAAACCGAAACTCTTTGAATAAACATTTCCGTAATCGAAGAAAATTACCGCTCCAAGCTTGTTAAAAAGCCCGAAGCGGGCTTCAGCGTTGCCAATGATAATAGAGTTGCCCCCAAGAGGATCCCGATCCGAATTAAGCGGACTCAGATGCTGAAATGAATAACCCCTCATGCTTGCACTGCCTCCGGCGAAGAATCTTTTGAAGATCGGCACGTCAAGCGAATCAGTCCCCCCAAGTGTGCTTATATTTCCAATTGTCGCCCTTTTTCCCAGAACGATCCCAGAAACACTCTTGTAGTATCTTAACTCGGCCAGAAACTTCAGGTAATCGGTGCGGGCGGAGCTAGTAGTCTGAATCGGTCTTTCCATGAAGAAAAACAGCCGCATTCCACTGGTAGGACTTATAAGGCTGTCGGTCAGGTCATACTCAATTCCCAGATCAACAGCCGTCAGGAAAACGCTGTCGCGGGCACTTTCAATCGGCGTTCTTACGACCTGAGAGTCTATATCCGCAAATACGACGTTCAGGGAACTGAAAAGTGTGAGATAATCAAAAAACTCCTTGGACAAGGTACTGTTGAAATCGAAACTCAAGCCCTCATAGCCCGGAAAATCATCCCTTCTCACGTCAAGCAAAAAAGCAAGACTGGAGTTTCTGCCGACTAAGTGGGGCTGATCAAGTCTGGCCAGTAAACCCCGTGTCAGGGATGAATAACTGGAAGTGACCTGAAGGATCCTTCCGCCGTCAAAAAAATTCCTCTGGCTCCAAGATAGCTGCGCCCTTAGATTGTCCTCCGTGGCGTATCCAACTCCAAGCCTTATCGTTCCGAGTTTCCTTTCAGTAACGCTGTATATAGTCCGAACCTCGAAGTTCCGCCGGTCGTATTCAGTATCCACTATAACGGAATTGAAAAGTCCGGTTTCAAAAATGTTCGCCCGTGATTTCTGAGTTTCTTTGAGAGAAAACAGGTCCCCTTGCTCGTACTCTATCTCCCGCTCGAGAAGTCTGGTGGCAATATCGGAATTTCCCCCGAACATCACGTCGCCGAAATAATATTCCTGGCCCGGATCGATGATGAATTCAACATTAACCTCTCTGCTCCTCAGGCTCACAATCGCTTCGGATTTTACATCCGCCAGAGGATAACCCCTATCGGAGAACAACTCCGTGATAAGAACTTTTGACCTCTGGTAGCTTATCTGGGAAAAAGGTTTCCCCTCTTCCAAGAGGATTACCTCGGCGACGTCGGAGACGTAATCGTCCGGGTGGTTACCAAGAACCGCTATGTTCAAAGTCTTCACTATTACGGAGTCCCCTTGCTCCACCTTTATTTCTATATCCACTTTTCGGTTCCCATCCCGGAAATCTAAGGTATGGGTTACTGTGGAACCGTAATAACCATGTTCCCTGAGAACCTGCTCTATTCTTTTTATATCGTCCTCAAGGAACTGCTCGTTGAATTCCGGACGTTTTCTCCAAGGTCTCCTTGAGGGAAAAGGAGTTATCATGGAGTCCTTTATTCTCTCGAGTTCTATATCTTTTAACCCCTTTATCTTGATCCCGGAGATAAAAACCGTTTCGTCTTCCTCGGCTCTAACATCCAAAGCCAAGGGAAAAAGGACGAGAAGAAAAAAAAGCCCCGAGAGCAAAAAGGCGACGCTTTGAGGTATGCAAAGGAGTTCGCGCGGGAAGTTGCTGCTATAGTTGCGGTCAGAAAAAGAAGATATAGGACTATCCATTTCCATTAATGTTAACAAGGACAAATTGACTTTGACAAGAACAAACCGAACAAACCGGCGGGTTAGAAACAGACGCAGACACTTTAGCTGTACAAGAATCAACGATAACCGGCCGTGCGCGTAAAACCACATGCAGAGCGATTCCGGACTAGGAGACAATTGACAAAATTGCCGAACCCGCACCGCCTAAGAAGCAACAATTCGCATGTATAGCGGGAAAAAACAAGACCGCTTATACATAATAATACGGCAATATGATATTATTTTTACCGAGGTCGTTTAACCATGGAGCTTTTGTTGCTTATTCTGTTTGTCCTGGTCGGATTTTTCGTCGGCACATATATACTGGGGACTTTCTTCTCCCTTGTTTTCATGCAGTTGCCGGAGGTCTTCAGATCAAGGGCCAGTGGGAGTTCTGAAGTGCCTGTACAGAGGCTTGCGCATCTAATTTTGGAAACCATAGGGTGGTTCCTGCTACTTCTCTCGCTTATATTCCTAGTAAACAAGTACCTTGCCGGCTATCAGAAGCTTTTTCTCTGCGGTATATACGTAGCCTTGGCTTTCCATATAGGAACGCTTCTGAACCTTTACGGAAGACCTTCGTAAAGCGCAAAGAGAAAAATAGGGAGGACCGCGTCGCTTTCTCGCGCTGTATGAGTATAGACGCGCTCTCAAATTCAACTAATCCGGTTTTTTACTCGAGGCAGGTCGCAAGACCCAAGGGAAAAACCATTGTTTTTACGGGCTAGCGCTTTTTCTGCGCTGAAAAGTTGCTATCAATAAACATCTGCCTGGCAGGATCTCCTGGATCCTCCCTGCGTTTGCGGCGCAGATCCTTCGCCGTCTTTTTTTCCAGAACAGGTTTATGAATATATTCAATTTCTATTGTTCTTTTTTTAGAGTTCACGTTTGCAAGTACTACTGTGTCCGAAAGATTCCACGACAGAACCTCGTAAGAGAACATTTTCTCCTGCTCGAAAGCGTCGCCGAGAACATTAGCAAGATCACCGACAAGTTCGCTTTTTGCGAACGCAAAACGGGCCTCATCCTCAAAACTGAACAAGATGGAACTTGACATAAGATTGTCTTTATAAAATTCAAGCCGGGTTTCATGGTCGGGCGGCGGGTCAAGAGCAACTCCGGACAAGGAACCGTCCAGAACGACTTTTCGCAGATCGTTTGAGTACTCGCGATCAGAAATAACCTTGAGTTTGGAAGATTCGATCAGATTAAGTGCGTCTTTTTTAGAAATCCCGAATTCAAAACCGTGAGGAATCCTGAGATTCACTTGGCTTCCCTCAAGAGGAAAGGGAAAGAAGAAGCAAACTGAAAAAATAAGCGTCAGCCAAATTCTCGCGCAATGCATAAGGTTTTCCCGTGATATAAATCGCTTAAACCCGTGGTATACTTTGGAACCTGTGATTTTAACTGTTTTATACAAGCTTGTTAAACGCAACACGGTGAAACTTTAATGGAAACGATCATAGGGGTAATCGGAGCAGCTAACGCAAGTGAGAAGGAAGAAAGAACTTCGGAAGAGGTCGGAGTTCTTATTGCCAAAGGGAATTGTTTTCTGCTTTGCGGCGGAATGGGAGGAGTTATGGAAGCCGCGTGCCGAGGAGCAAAATCAGCCGGAGGCACCACAATCGGGATTCTGCCCGGACCCGAAGCCTCCTTGGCCAACAGATTCATCGACATACCAATAGTTACAGGGATGGGTGAAGCAAGAAACGTGATAGTAGCGAAGTCAAGCCATTCTATAATCGCCATTGGAGGCAGTTTCGGCACCCTGTCGGAGATATCGTTCGCACTTAAGTCCGGAATTCCCGTTATCGGGCTTGACACCTGGGATGTCTCTGAGGAAATTATCAAATGCGAAACCCCGGAAGAAGCAGTGAGAACAGCCTTTGAGCTATCCTCCCTCGGGAAAAGGGCCTGATGAAAACCTCCCCGAACAAGCAAAAAGAAATGGCACTGGAAGAGATAGGAAGTTACATAAGACGCGTTCCAGATTTCCCGAGCAAGGGAATACTCTTCTACGATATAACCACGCTGGTTAAAAACGCCGGAGCTTTTCAAAAATCCGTTGACATGATGGCGGAAATGCTCGCCGGCAAGGAGATAACCTCATTTGTCGCGCCCGAGAGCCGAGGTTTTATCTTCGCTTCCGCCTTATCCTATAAGCTTGGAAAAGAATTGATCCTAGTGAGGAAGTCCGGCAAGTTGCCAAGCGACACCGCAAGCGTTTCATATGATCTTGAGTATGGAAAAGACGTTCTGGAAATTCACAAAGACGCGATAAACGGTAAAAGCAGGGCAGTGATCGTCGATGATCTTCTGGCCACGGGGGGGACAGCGCACAGTACCGGGCGCCTAGTGGAAGAACTAGGCGGAAGCGTCGCCGGGCACCTCTTTCTTGTAGAACTCACGGGACTCAAGGGGGCCGAGGCTCTTTCCCCCCACCCGGTCTGGTCCCTACTTAAAATGCCGGGGTAAAAATTGAAAAAGATAGAAGTCAAAGTCAGGTCAAACGAAGATAATTCCTATGAAATCCTGATCGGCCAAGGTCTTCTGAGCCAGATTGCCGGCGATCTGGTCGAGGCATCCATAGCTCATTCCCATGCCCTAGTAACCGATTCAAACGTGGCGGATCTCTATGGAGCAAAACTTCTGAGCGATCTTGGGGAAGTGCTCCCAGAAGTCAGTATGATTGTTTTTCCGGTGGGAGAGCAAAGCAAAACCAGAGAAATCAAGTCCTTCATAGAAGACAAGATGCTCGAATCGGGATTCGGCAGGGATTCTTCGGTCATAGCACTCGGCGGCGGGGTCGTGGGAGATATAGCAGGATTCGTGGCCGCCACTTACATGAGGGGAGTACCCTGCGTTCAGGTGCCGACAAGCCTAGTTGCCTGCGTTGACAGTTCGGTGGGAGGAAAAACTGCTGTAGACACCCCTCACGGAAAAAACCTCATCGGTTCCTTCTATCAACCATGGCGGGTGTATGTGGACACAGACATGCTTAAAACCCTTGAACCGAAGCAACTCGCGGAGGGACTCGCCGAAATAATTAAATACGGTGTAATAAGGAGTGAGGATTTCTTCCAGTACCTAGAAGCAAATATCGAGAAAATCTACGATTTCGACGACGCTACGCTGCTCGAGGTGATAGAGACAAGCTGCAGGATCAAGGCGGAAGTGGTCGAGAAGGACGAAAAGGAGCAGAACCTGCGGAAAATCCTTAATTTCGGGCACACGGTCGGCCACGCAATCGAGCAGCTATCCGACTATACAATCTCCCACGGAGAAGCGATTTCCGCGGGAATGGCAATTGAGGGAAAAATCGCTCTGGGTGAAACAGGGTGGAGCGAAGAAGAACAGGAAAGGCTCACCCTTCTTCTGCAGAGAGCGGGACTTCCTACTGAGCCTCCACGCGGGGGAAACGTGGGGAAAATAATCGACGTCATGAAGATCGACAAGAAAACCAGAAAAGGCAAGATAGAAATGTCGCTTCCCGAGTGCATAGGCAAGATGAAAGAACATGAGGGAGATTACGGAATAAAGATCGGGGAGAAGACCATAATTTCCGCTTTCAGATCCTGACACGGAAAATGAAGCTAACCGACCCTGCGGTGGACATCTCTTTGTTTTCGCTTCCCATCGGCAAAAAAGACATCTTCTGCGACGAAAAACCCCTAATACTTGAGATCGGCTTTGGAGAAGGAGAATTTCTCATAAACGCAGCGCAATGCGACCCAAGCAGAAACTACCTTGGTATCGAGATCAAGAGAGGAAGATTCCGAAAAGCGGTGCGTGCTGCGGAAGAGATCTCCCTGGAAAACTTAAAATTCCTCCACATTGAAGCTGAGATCGCACTCAGACAGGTCTTCAGAGAAAGAATGTTTGATCTTGTCTTGGTGAACTTCCCCGACCCCTGGCCGAAGAAAAAACATTCAAAACACAGAATGTTCAACCGGGAATTTATAAGCTGCCTGGCAAAAGTGCTTACGAGAAGCGGGAGGACCGTAATAAAGACCGATCAGTTGAGCTACATTGAGCAGATAGTGTCCGAATTCAAAAGAAGTCGCTTGTTCCATCCCGTGCACCCTCCACCCGGTTTCGTCGAGGCTAGAAGAGGAGAAACAGAAACGAAATTCGAAAAACATTTCAGGGAAGCTTCGCAAGATATATTCAGCGCCGTTTTTCTAAATCTTCCCTAGCAAACAGGCTCAATACGTCGATATGTAAAAACATTATAATTGACATTAAGAATGTTCTATGTATTAAGTTTGTCCGTTCCGCACAAAATATGGAGGTTTTTTAAATGATAGTAGTAATGAAGCAAAAGGCGACCAAGGAAGATATAGACAAGGTCAAATCCGTTATAAAGGAACTTGGCTATTCGCCGCATCCAATCGAGGGAATTCTCAGGACTGTCATCGGAGTGGTCGGAGACGATAGAGGAAAGCCACATGACCTCGACGTTCTCAAACAGCTACAGGGAGTCGAAAAGGTCGTTCCTGTGCTTCAGCCCTACAAGCTAACAAGCAGGGAAGTGAACGATGAAACCTCCGTTTTCAATGTGGAAGGCGTTACAGTAGGGGACAGGAATATCCCAATAATCGCAGGACCGTGCTCGGTTGAAAGCGAAGAACAGATAATGACAATCGCAGCTTCCATAAAAAATTCAGGGGCGTCAATGCTCAGAGGCGGCGCGTTTAAGCCCAGAACTTCTCCCTATTCTTTCCAGGGTCTTGGAAAAGAGGGACTGGAACTTCTCATCAAGGCAAAAGAAGTGACCGGACTGCCCATAGTGACCGAAATAATGAGCCCGGATGACCTTGAACTGGTCGAGGAATACGCGGATGTGCTTCAGATCGGAGCGAGAAATTCCCAAAACTACTCGCTTTTAAGACATGTCGGCAAATCAAAAAAGGCCGTCCTGCTAAAACGAGGGATGTCAACAACCATAAACGAATTTCTCATGTGCGCAGAGTATATACTGTCGGAGGGCAACAGTAACGTAATGCTCTGCGAACGCGGGATAAGGACCTTTGAGACTGCGACCAGAAATACTTTTGACCTGAACGCTATCCCGGTACTCAAGGAAAAGACCCACCTGCCTGTTTTCGCCGACCCCAGCCATGGAACCGGCTACTGGCAGTACGTAATTCCAGTAACCTTAGCCTCAATAGCCGCCGGAGCGGACGGAGTAATTGTCGAGGTTCATAACAACCCGGAGATCGCCGTTAGCGACGGAGCTCAGTCGCTTAAACCGAAAACATTCAAAAACCTGATGGAAAAAGCTGCCCCCGTTGCCGAAGCCATTGGAAGAAGCATTTAGAGATTTCTCGGGTCTCAGAAGGAAATCAGGACTTTTCTTCCACTGAGAGTCAGTTTTCCCTCGCAGAAAAGCCTTATGGCTTCAGGCAGTATCCTGTGTTCCTCAGCGTGGACTTTCTCAAGCAGAGTCTCTTCCGTATCCTCCTCCGTAACCGGAACAATGGCCTGAAGAATAATGGGACCCGCGTCAACTTCCTCTCTCACGAAGTGGACTGTGCAACCCGTTTGTTTCACTCCGTAGTCAAGTGCCTGTCTTACTGAATTTGTTCCCGGGAAAGAAGGAAGCAGGGAAGGATGAATGTTGATGATACGGTTCGCGAAACGGCCTAAGAAATAAGGAGTAAGTATCCTCATAAACCCGGCAAGTACGACAAGGCCTATGTCATATCTGTCGATTTTCGCGACTATCTGTCTTTCGAACTCTTCCCTTGATTCAAAATCCCTGCCTTTTACGAGCTCCACGGGAATACCGTGTTTCCTAGCCCTCTCAATCGCCATGACTCCAGGAGTATCACAGACAACCACGGCTATGTTTGCGGATTCTATGCCGGAATCTATTACCGCCTGAAGATTTGTTCCGCTTCCGGAAACAAACACGGCAACGTTGGTCTTTGACATCGCAGGCACCGGAAACTTGAGAAAGCAAGGGAAGAAAAAAAAGGGCAGCCACCTACTTTCCCACTCCTGAAAGGAGCAGTATCATCGGCCTATAAGGACTTAACTTCCGGGTTCGGGATGGGACCGGGTGCTTCCCCTTCAGCATAGCCACCCTAGAAAAAAGAAATTACCACTGAAAAAAATAATGTCAAGCTAGAATATCAGTCAGTATTAAAACCCCGTATTGGAAGAGCTCTTCCGAACCTTTTGAGCTTCTTAATGGCCTTTACCTCGATCTGCCTTATTCTCTCGCGGGTAACGTTCAATTTTTTCCCTATTTCTTCAAGGGTGTATTCCTTGTCCTCATCTATACCAAAACGCATTTTAACGACTCCTTCCTCCCCGTTACTGAGGTTGGTGCAGAGCGCGTTGCGCATGATCCGGTTCAATTCTTTGGTTTCGAGCATGTCAAGCGGAGAAGTGGAAGTCGGGTCCGAGATAACATCCATCAGCCTGCAATCGTCCTCACCAATCGGGGACTCCAGAGAAATCGGGTCACGCGACACCTTCATGATCTTCAAGACCTTATCAAGAGGTATGTCCATTGCCTCGGCTATCTCTTCCGGTCTGGGTTCCCTCCCTAATTTCTGCATCAGGGATCTAGAGATCTTGTTCAGCCTGTTTATATTTTCGGTCATGTGAACGGGAATCCTTATAAGACTTCCCTGATCGGCTATTGCACGTGTAATTGCTTGCTTTATCCACCATGTGGCGCAGGTTGAAAATTTGTATCCCATTCCATGTTCGAACTTTTCAACCGCTTTCATCAACCCCATATTGCCTTCTTGAACCAGGTCGAGAAACGGCAACCCTCTGTTAACGTATTTTCTCGCTATACTGACTACGAGCCTGAGGTTGCACTCGATAAGTGTTTTTCTGGCTTTCTTAGTAGCCTTCTTTGCTCTTTCAAACCTTCTAAGCACCTTTTTAAGAGAAGCGATTTCCTCCTCAGAATATTCAGATTTCGAACCATTGCCAATCGAATCGTCTGAACCATCCATCATGCAGTCACAATCCCCGCCCTCAATCCTGTCCACATATTCGACGGCCAGGTTGTATATCCTGTTGGCCTGCGTAGAGGAGAAATCGATTTCGTCAAGAAGTTCTACGGTCCGTTCGTTATTCTTTCTGATTCGTTTAAAGATCTTGGCTCTTTCGGTATTTGAAAGAGTTGAAGTATCAAGTTTTTTTCTCAGTTCTTCGGTCTCAGCAAAAAGTTCTCTGATTGGAAGAAAGTTCCTCGCGGAATTTCTATATGTTTCGCCGTCAGCGGGGGATTCTACGTCCTCGCCTTGGTAGCCCGCACCGAGTGCCCCTTCTTTTATCTCTTCTTCGAGCTTGAGAACCTTTTTCATCATGAAGGGGTTCTCTATTATCATTCTTGCGATTATTTTTTTGCCTTTTTCAATCTGTCTTGCTATCTCAACCTCTTCCTCCTTGGAAAGGAGGGAGTGCTGCGCAATAGCGAGAATGTACGATCTTATAGGGTCTTGGTCGGAATCATTGCTCTTTACGTGTTTGAGCTTGTCTTCCGCTCGAGAATCAGACGGGGCATTTTGAAAACTCTGTGCGGACTCAGAGAATTCCCCTTCGTCCTGCCCGTCGATTTCGCTCCTCAACCCGTTAGTCTCGTCGTTCGGATTCAACTTGCAGTTCCTCTTATGGTCTTTTCCATACTCACCAGATCCCTGTATTGCTCAACAAGTTTTCTTTCAAGGGTTTTATCTGAAGAATCACGCTGCTTGCGGATTCTTTCTATTACTTCATTACGCTTAAAAGCTATATTTCTCAGTTCAAGCTCCTTCACGCAATCGTTTAGTATTTTCTCCGAAGTCGTGTCGTCTATCAAATCATCCGAAGAAAAAATTAACTCGCTCAGCAGTTGCTGCATCTCGATTTTCTCAAAAGAACTCATCAGGGAGGAAACTTCGGTAAACTCCCCTTCACCCACACGTTTGAGAATAACCTTTAAATCGCCATTTTCAAAATCCCTACCAATATTCTCAATCTTTTCGGCGCTCATCAGGTGGGGGAATTTAAGCAGTATCCTCACAATTTCTCTCTCATGAATGCTTTTTTCCGGAATCAAGGTCGTCGGTGCAAGCGACCCGCGGTTTCTTCCCGGATTCGAGGTTTTTACCAGAGAGAGAAACTCAGACTCCCTTATCCCGAAAAGCCCCGTTGCCTTGGAAACAGCTTCAGCCCTTCGGACCGGGTCTTTTATTTTTGAAACCAAGTCCACAAGAAATTTTATCGACTCTCCGGAAGACATTTTCTTTTCCCTGTACCTTGCGAAAGTGTCGTCAATAATAAAATCCGAGACATCAACGGCGGCCGCGATCAGCTCGGCGAGGCTCTCAGGTCCGTGCTCCTCCAGATAATCATCGGGGTCGAGGCCATCGGGAATGCGGCAAATACTTGAAGAAATCCCCTGCTCAAGAAGAATCTCTCCGGCCCGGACGGCGGAACGTATCCCAGCGGTATCACCGTCGTAGACAATCACCACCTCCTCGCAGAAACGTCGCAGAAATCTGGCGTGCTCATTCGTAAAGGCCGTTCCCAGGGTGGCAACCACATTGCGTATTCCATTTGCGTAGAGCTTTATGAAGTCCATGTAGCCTTCAACCAAAACAGCTTTCCGTTTTCTTCCGATTTCACTTTTCGAGTGGTAGAGTCCGTAAAGAACGCTCCTTTTGTCGAAAACAGGGGATTCAGGGGAATTCATGTATTTCGGCTGTTTGGATTCGTCTTCGCTCAGAGTTCTGCCGCCGAAACCGCAAATTCGCCCTGTTATCTCGTTTATGGGGAAAATAATTCTGTTTCGGAACCGATCGTAGTGACCGCTTCCGCTCTCCCTCGCAACAACAAGACCAAGCTCTTCGAGTTCCTTGACACCGATATTGTTTTTTGAAGCGAATTCCACGGCGGCATCCCATCTGTCGGGGGCAAAACCGAGCTTGAATTCCTCGATTATCTCCGAGCTGATTCCCCTTGATTCTAGGTACTCTCTAGCCCACGCGGAGTTTTTTGCTGAACTGCGGAGGTTCTTGCTGTAAAACGAACAGACAAGAGAATTTATCTCAAAAAACCTGGCCGAAGTGGCCTCTTTTTTTTTCTCACTTCTGGTGCGCGGACGCGGAGCCGGGAGCCTGACTCCGGCTTTCTGCGCAAGCTCCTTTAAGGCTTCGCGGAAACCTATATTGCTGTATCTCATCAGGAAGCCGAATACATCTCCTCCGGCTCCGCAGCTGAAGCAATGGAAAAAACCCTTCTCATCATTTACGTGCATGGAAGGGTTGTTGTCGTCGTGGAACGGGCAGAGCCCGATATGGTTCTTTCCAGATTTTTTAAGGGAAACAAAGCCCTGTATGACATCTACTATGCTGAGCTTTGCCTTTATATCCGCTATCACTGATGTGAAAGAAGGGTTTTTCATTCAAAGCGGCTTAATCGGGGGGCCTTCAGAAATAACTTCCGATGAAAACCGTCAAACTGAGACGGTTTATCTTCTTTTCCTGCTTGAACTGCGCTTTTTGGCGGCAAACAGCTTCTTTTTTTTCTTTTCGCTCGGTTTTTCGTAGTATTCTCTCTTCCTTACTTCAGAAAGAACCCCACCCTTTTCAACCTGTTTCTTAAACCTTTTTAAAGCGCTGTCAATGCTTTCGCTGCTACCTACTGTTATTCCTGGCAAAAAATCAAAACCTCCATCCTCATGGGGATGAAAATCCTAAAGGATAAAAAAAAGGTTGTCAAATCACCCGCCGGCCGCTCTTTCCCGCCGACTATTTCGATTGTTTTTCCAGAAGCGGGAATTTTCCAACCATCTCACGGTTCTTTCTTATCTCTTCCTCGATTCTGCGGGCGTTTCCCTTCTCGAATTCATGGTCGTAGGGCTCCTGGGAAACCCTCTGCTCTTCCAGTCTGCTGTTCCAGGAATCCCGCCTGTTTCTGATTTCATCCACAAGTCCCATGACAATCCTCTTTTAGGTGATTTCTCCGCAACCGTTTCAGTTCAAAGCGGCCGTCGATATTTTCATAAATTCAACCTTTTTCTCAATCTTGGGCATATACTCCTCAAGAGCATCTATTGTCTGCGGGTAGGGATGGCCTATGCCTACCGCTATGCCTTTTTTCTCAGCAATCCTTACCAAGCGGTCAAGCTGCTGCATAGTATACTCCTTGCCCCGCTCGCTCTGGTCAATAAAAACATCCCTTTTAAGCACCTTTACTCCAAGCCGCCTCGCTACGCTGTATCCGCGGGAGTTGGGGGTCGTAAGGCTGTCAACAAAGTAAAGATCCCTAGCCTTCAGTTCCCGCATTATTGTTTTTACCGGTTCTTCATTCTCCATGAACTTAGAGCCCATATGGTTGTTGACTCCGACTATGTTGGGGACGGCCATGATGTTTCTTCTTAGCTCCTCCCTCATCTGGTCCATCGAGAAGCCGAGCAGCAAAACTCCTTCTCCAGCGTCATCGGCCGTATAACCGGAGGCATACTTGGGTTCCATGGGGAGGTGGAGAATCACGTCCTTTCCCCCGCGGTAAGCAGCGCGCGCAGCGTACAGGGAATGGGGAAGATGCGGAAGCACGGCTAAGTTAAGCGGTTGTTTGATCCTGAGTATTCTGTCAATCGACTCCTTGTCATAGCCCAAGTCATCTATTATGAGGACAACTCCCGGACGCCGGGGCTCTTTCTCCGCAATCTTATCCATCGCAGTAGGCGTAGCCTCCCGGTGTGACCATCCGTCAAAAAATCTTTCGATATGCTTGAGGCCGAAAATCGAAAAGGCGAAAAAGAAAACCAGAACCAGAACTGCGTGGGTAAGCCTTGCCGTGCGTTTTTTATCGCCGGTTTTTGCCGTAGACTGTCTTTTTCTCGTTCGCTTCTTCTGACTCAAGCTCCTATCTCCTCACATGTGCTTTACAGTTTCCAACGCCCTTGCAAGCTGCGGGTCCGAGGGGGCATCCTTGTCGCCGCTTTCAACAAAAATATCAGGTTCTATGCCCTTGTCATCTATCAGAACCCCCTTGGGGGTGAAAAGCCTCGCCGTGGTTATCTTCACTCCCGTTTCCCCCGAAAGTTCTATTACGGACTGAACTGAACCCTTGCCGAATGTTCTCGTACCGACTATCTTCGCCCTGCCGCTGTCTTTAAGTGCTCCGGCAAGAACTTCGGAAGCACTCGCACTCCCCCGGTTTACGATTACGGCAACGTGATTGGTCGGTATATCCATTCCCTCCCTGGCGAAATACTCCTTCGAAGTCAGTTCAGACCTTCCCTTCACGTTCAGGATAAGCCCTTTATCCAGAAACATGTCGCTAAGCGCAAGCGCCTGTTCAAGCAATCCTCCGGGATTGTTCCTGAGGTCAAGCACAAGTCCTCCGAGCTTCGCACCGTTTTCCTCCTCAAGCCCCTTGTAAGAACTGAGAAACTCATCCGCAGAATCCCTGTGGAACTGCGATAGCTTTATATAACCTATATCTTTTTCGATCAACCTGGACTCGACACTTCTAAGTTTCACTATGCGTCTTGTGATGGTGAACTTATGGGTTTCCTCGGTTCCCTCTCTTCTGACAACGATATCAACTTTAGTTCCTTCTCCGCCCCTTATGCGGTCCAGAGCGTCAACTATGTTGGTCTTCTCGGTACTTTCTCCATCTATAGAGATGATCACGTCTCCCGATTTCACGCCGGCTTCCTGCGCAGGACTTCCTTCAATCGGAGATATCACGGTCAAAAACCCGTCGCGCACCGTAATCTCGATTCCTATGCCCTCAAATTCCCCCATAGTTCCTATCTCAAGGTTCCTCAAGCCCTCGGATGAAAGGTAAACCGAGTAGGGATCAAGGGAATCGAACATGCCTTTTATGGCGCTTTGGGTCAGTTGCTCGGAGGAAACCTCCTCCACATAGTTTTTCTCTATAAGGTTCAGGGCCTTTGCGAAGTCGGAAAGGCCTCTGTACGTATCTTCTTTTGCGAGAAGTGGGGTTGAAAAAAGAGAAGCCGGAATTAACGCGTATACTATGAAAAAGAAGCGGAACTTTGTCATTGCGACCTACGTTTTCTGTAGTTTACCTGAAAGGAATTTTTTTTGGACTAAGCAAGTAAAGCAGGATTTTCTCCCTTGATGAAAAAGGGGAAATAAGATAGGTTTACGGTAGATCGGTTTACTTATATGTCCACACTTTTTACTGGAATAATATCAGGATTTGTCAAAAGCTGCGTTTCCGACCTTCCCGAAGCATCCCGGGAGTGGGTTCCGCTGAAAAGAGCCCTTTTCTACCTGGGGGCACTTCTCATATACCCGGTCGCCCTGATCGTGGCCATGGTGGTAATTGCTACGGTCGTTCTGATCGCATATCCCGTTTCTTACATCTATCGGGCGGCGAGCTGAAGCGACGGTTGTCAGCGAAGCTCTCAAACAATGTCTCGTAATGCAGAAAAACCGTAACATTTCCACACCGGGTCCTATCCCCAGACACGTTGTCATAATAATGGACGGCAACGGAAGATGGGCGAAGCGAAAGAATCTCGACAGGATGATCGGTCACAGGGAAGGAATAAAGTCTGCAAAATCGATGGTCCGCGCCGCGCGGGAGATCGGGATAGAATATTTAACTCTTTACGCATTCTCCGCCCAGAACTGGAAGAGGCCGGGGGGAGAGGTTCTCGCCCTAATGGATCTTTTAAGGCAGTATCTCTCAAATGAAGGCGAGAAGCTGCTTGCGCAGAACACCAGGCTAAACGCGATCGGTAATCTCTCGAACCTCCCCAAAGACATACGTGAGCTTCTCGGGCGCGTGATGAAAATGACGGAAAAGTGCGACTCCCTGACGATAACCCTGGCTCTTAGCTACGGGGGCAGGGAGGAGATAATCAACGCCGTGAACAGCATAATCGAGGAGGGAAAGAAAAAACCGATTTCCGAGAAGGACTTTCAGGAATATCTCTATACCTCCGGCCTGCCTGAACCGGATCTGCTCATAAGGACCGGGGGAGAAATGAGACTTTCAAACTTTCTGCTGTGGCAACTGGCCTATGCCGAAATATACGTCACGAAGACACTCTGGCCGAATTTCAGAAGAAGGCATCTGCTAAAGGCCATCGCCAATTACCGTAACAGGGAAAGAAGGTTCGGACTGACAGGAGAGCAGATACGGGAGAAAGGGCGCTAGATTGAAAAAAATATCCATACTCGGATCAACCGGCTCGATCGGGTCGCAGACCCTTGAAATAGTACGAAGATTTCCCGAAAGGTTTGAGGTAACGGGCCTTTGTGCGGGAAAAAACATTGATCTTCTTGCAGAACAGATAACGGAATTCGCCCCGAAGATCGTATCGGTTACCCGAAAGGACGACTCGGAACGACTCAGGAAAATCGCCGGTCCGAAAACACAGATATATTACGGAGACGAGGGAAATATCGCAGTTGCTACGGAAGGCGATTGCGATCTGGTTATATCCTCCATGGTAGGTTTCCCAGGGCTTCTGCCTACACTGTCTGCAATACGGGCCGGAAGAAACGTTGGTATAGCAAACAAAGAATCTCTTGTGGTCGCAGGAGGACTTCTTATTTCCGAGGCAAAAAACCAGGACGTCACACTCCTCCCCGTGGACAGCGAGCATAGCGCCGTTTTCCAGACGCTTCTTGAAAAGGACCGCGAATTTCTTAAACGGATCATTATAACGGCATCGGGTGGACCGTTTCGCAAAACCCCGAAAAAAGACATGGAAAAGGTTACGGTCGCCGACGCCCTCTGCCACCCCACATGGAAAATGGGAGAGAAAATAACCATAGATTCGGCGACGCTGATGAACAAAGGGTTTGAAATTATAGAGGCGAGGTGGTTTTTTGACATGCCCGCCGAAAAAATATCAATTTGGGTACACCCCCAGAGCATTGTGCATTCAATCCTTGAATATGTTGACGGCTCGTTCATAACCCATCTTTCCGCCTCCGACATGAAAATACCGATAGCCCAAGCACTCTCCTATCCCGAGAGACTCGATCTCGGGCGCCCCGACGCCTCGCCGGACGACCTCTCGGACATCACGTTTGAGAAGCTAGACACAGATAAATTCGAGGCTCCCGCGATCGCAATTGAATGTCTCAGAATGGGCGGCACTTATCCAACCGTGCTAAACGCCGCGAATGAAGTGGCAGTAACGGCATTTCTTGACGAGACAATAAAATTCACCGATATAATCCCGATAGTCAGGGAAACTCTCGAGCGTCACGACAAACTTGACTCGGGATGTCTTGACAATATATTAGAGGCGGACAGGTGGTCTAGGAGCACCGCCGGTTCTATAATGGAGAGCCTTCTTTCTTAGTGATGACTACTATTCTGGCTTTTATTTTCGTAATAGGAATTCTGGTCTTTTTTCATGAGCTGGGGCATTTTCTGCTCGCGAAAAGAAGCAATATCAGGGTTGAGAAGTTCTCTCTGGGCTTCGGTCCGAAACTCGTTTCTTTCGTAAGAGGTGAAACGGAATACCTGGTCTGTGCCCTCCCCCTCGGCGGGTACGTCAAGATGTACGGCGAGGGCAAGGAAGATAACGTAATTGTCGAAAGCGTTGCAGACACTGAGTCGCCACTTGCCTCAGGGGACAGAATTACCGGGATAAAAGGATTCAGTCTTGAGCAGTATGGAAGCTGGGAAAAACTTCTCTACGCCCTGAAATCGGACCCGAACCAGGAAAAAGAGCTGGAAGTTGAAAGAGACGGAAGAATCTACACTTTACCGGTCAACCGCTCGGCCCTTTATGAAATAGAAGCCTATTACGAGAAAGACTACCACAGGGGGTTTTCCGGCAAGTCTCTTACCGACAGGTTCCTGGTGGTCATAGCAGGGCCTGCCATGAATTTCATAATTCCCTTCTTCTTCATGCCCCTTGTGTTCATGTTCGGCATAAGTGTCTCAGGTTATCTGGAAGATCCTCCTGACATAACTTACGTAAGGAAAGACTCTCCTGCCCATCTCTCGGGATTCGCCGCGGGTGACAGGATACTCAGCATAAACGGAAAAGAGGTCAAAGACTGGAAAGATGTGAACGTGGCTGTTCACTCAAACCCCGATTCGCTGCTTGAATTCGTGGTGAGAACCGAAAACGGTACCAGAACCCTCACTCTTTATGCGGAAGCCGGTTCTGACGGAAGGGTAGAGACCGGGTTTGCAAGACCCATAGCCGCAACCATAGAGCAGGTATCAGAAGGCCGCCCCGCCTGGAGGGCGGGAATACGCCCGGGAGACAAGATAAAGGTGATAGACAGCGTAGAGGTTACGGACTGGAACCATATGTCGGACATAATAGCCGAAAGCAGAGGCAAAGAACTTGATTTCACGATTGAACGTGGGGAAGAGAAAATGCATTTTCGTCTGGCGGCGGAAATGCAAGAAGACATCGAACGCTACATAATCGGCATCACCCCAAGCACAGACAGGGTGCTTAAAAAATACGGTTTCTTTGAATCGCTTAGCAGGGGAATAGCAGAAGCGGCGCGTATGACAGTTGAGATCACCATTCTTTTCTTCGGCTTCCTGTTTAAGCTCGTAACAGGAAAAATAGCGCTTGCCACGGCAGGTAAAACGGTCGCGGGACCACTCCTCATAGCAAAGGTGTCGGGAGACGTGGCTCAAAGCGGCATATCGAACCTCCTTCAGTTCACCTCGCTTATAAGCGTAAATCTCGCGTTAATAAACCTCCTCCCCATACCAATGCTTGACGGAGGACACCTGCTTTATTTGGGCATTGAGAAGATAAAGAGAAAGCCCCTTAGCGTAAAGACCCTTGAGATAACCCAGAGAATCGGGTTTTCCTTCCTTATTTTCATCATGGCGGCGGCCCTTTACAATGACATTCTCCGGATGCGCGGAGACATATTCTCGCAGTTCGGCAGAATTCTTGATCTTTTCCGGTAAAATTAACCACGGGAGAGACCCTTGACTACGAAAAAGGACAGCGAAGAAATACTCAGGATGAACAGCCTTTTTTACGAAGCCCTGGGAACCAGGAATCTCGAGCTTATGGGAGAGGTCTGGATAAAGGACTCAAGATCCGGCTGCGTCCATCCGGGATGGACGGCTCTTCGCAACTGGGAAGCCATCAGGCAGAGTTGGGAAAGCGTTTTTGACCCCCAGGACCAGGTTGACATCAGCATTTCAAACGTGACCGTGGATATAAGCGAGAACATCGCCTGGGTGACCTGCCTGCAGGAAATGGTATACATAAAAAGGGATCCGGTCATGTTCAACCTCTCCCAGTCAACCAACATATTCGAGAAGCAGGACGGCAGGTGGCTTATGATCTTTCATCATGCCTCGCCGATTCCCGTACGCGGTTACGAACCGGACAAGAAAACCATACAGTAAGGGAACTTTAAAAAGTCGAGAGAATACTGACTTTTCCGTTCTAATATTCTTCAGTAAACTGCTGAACAGTTCTATTTAATAGCTTCGCAAAAAGTTTGGACAAGGAGTGTTTTGAACTTTACGAGGTTAAAGCAATAAGGAGCATAATTCCTTAAGAAAAGTGTCAACTGATCTTAAAACTTCAAATCGGTTGTTCTTAATCAGTTATCCACTCTATGGCACCGATATACCTCTTTATTTGATTATAAGATTAGCAAGTCAAGTCGACAAGCACCGTAGCCACTTGGTCTTTTTTTGAAATAAGTTTAGGAAAATTTGTCTCCATGCGGAGAAATATTCAATGTGTTTTTTCTGCTTAGAAAATCTATTCATATGGACCAAATAGTAAGGATATAAGTAACCCAGTTACGCTTACCGTTAATCTGTTTGAATAACCTTTGTTCTACAACAATTTTAATTTAGGAACAATAACTTAATTGTAGCCCACAATGACTGAAGCAAAAAAAAGAGGCAGTTCCCTAAGAAAGGGCGATGAATATCAAGACCTCACCGCTCTGCGGCTTGCACTAGAAAATTATATAGACAGTACTCCATTCGAGATGTTCTTGAATTATGAGAAGGCCGGGAACCTTGATGATATTGTTCTATTTCAAGGCAATAAAATTTCCGCCTACCAAGTTAAATACGCAGTCAATCCGCTTAGCGTATATGAACCTAGCGATCTAATTGATCCCAAAAGCAAGGTAAACTTCGGGAAATTCTCGCATAGTTGGAACACTATACGAGAAGAATTCCCAGAATATAGCTTAACCACTTACCTTTTGTCTAACCGTGCCCTTGATGCCACTCTCGTTGATCTTGTGACACCCGATGGGGCCTTTAAACCAAAAGTCATTGAAAATCGCAAACGTAAGAAGGCGAGAGAACTGCGCTTGCAACTGGAGAATACCTCGGGACTTGATCCTAACTCTTTCCGAAAATTTTTGAAAGACTTCCAGTTCTGTATTAAACAAAGAGAATTAAAAGATCTGGAGCAATATATTCAAACTTTTCTCCTGAACAGAAAGTTAGGGCTTTCCGATACCTCAATATTTTTCGAACTGAAGGAATTCATCAAAAAAAACGCGATTTTCTCCAGAGATGCAATCACCCGAGAATCAGTGGATGAGCTTCTCGAACGATTCCGAAGTAGTTTGCTAATTCCACAGACATTCCCTGTAAACCAAGAACACTTTGTAAAACAAGAGTCTCTTTCAAACCAACTGGATGAGATGTTGCCACAAGCTAATTGGGGATATCTCATTGTTACCGGCTTGCCCGGCAGCGGCAAGTCCACTTCACTGACAGCATATTTCAATGCGCTGAATCAAACTGAGTATGAGGTTTTCAGTTATTATTGCTTCGTTGGAGTGAACGACAACGCTCAGAAGATACGTGCCCGAGCGGAAAGCCTCCGAGCAAACTTGTTGAATGAGTTTCATAGGAGATACCCAGACATTCTCGATCGGCGGTTTGACTACAGCGAACAGAATTTTTATGAATGTCTGAAGAAATTGGCAGATTTTTTTGCCAGCAGAGGTCAACGGTTTGTAATCTTTGTGGACGGACTGGATCATGCCGAGCGGCTTGAGCAGGTAGTAAGAGACACCGTAATCTCCGCTCTGCCGTCAAATGTTCCAGACAACTGTACCTTTGTGACAAGTACTCAGGAGCTGCACAATTGGCCTCATTTTCTCAAGCGCGTGAAAGAATGTCCGGAAACTCATATCCGGATGCCGTTATTCTCACAATCCGAGACGCAAGATTACTTGGAGAACAAACGACAAATATCAGGGCTTCTACACGCTGATATCGTCAATATCCACAAAAATTGCGAAGGACTTCCACTGTATCTGCAGTATACCGCGGAAACCCTTTTGGTTGCCGATTCAGTATCGGACGCTATCGACTTCCTTGCACCAGCAGAGCATGGAGATATCCGCAACTATTATCATCTTCTCTGGGAAGAATTCGACCAAGTAGGCACAACTGACACAAAGCACTTGTGCGCAGCAATGTCATGTCTGCGGTTTTCTCTTCACAGGGAGGAACTCCACAGAATTCAGCACTCTCTCACCCGCCCTCAGTTTGAAGACGCATACAAGCGTATGAATCACCTTTTGCGGGACTCTGAATACGGGCTATCCGTATTCCATAACAGTTTCCGCGAGTTTGTGGTAAGTCAGCTTGAGGAAGACTGGCTAAGGGAGATAAAGCGGAACATTGCGGGTTTTCTGAAAGATAACAAAAATTCTACCAAGTGGTTCGGGTATGTGTTTGAATATTGTTATGAAGCAGAGGACTACTCTTATGTAATTCAAGAAGTAAATGCTGATTTTGTTGATCACGCTCTTCTGTACTATCGACCATCCGAAGAGATAATGGATGCAATACAATGGGCAGTGGAATCAGCATTCAAGTTAGAGGACATCGTTCAACTCAGTCGGCTTGGTTCCCTGAAATATAGAACCCATGAACGTCTTGAAGAGAATCTAGACAGAGGTCTTCTTGCGGATACCCTTCTGGCTCTTGGTCGTGACCAAGACGTAACTTCCTTTACTTTTTCACCGGAGTCAAACTGTTGGATAGTCGACTTGCAAACTTCACTTGCTGTTATGTCAGCGCTTGCGGAAAACAGCAGGTTGGAATTTGGGAAAAAGCTTTTTGACGTATTTATGGATGAGTTTCGGGGTATCAACTCTGACGATGTATATGAAGCCCGTTTGCAGATTAATGACATCGCTCGGTGTTTTGGCATATATTCGGAGCATCAAGCACATCCACTTCGTTGGCTCTCTGGGTTTAATTTAACTCCTGGTGTTATGCAGCCAGCCGACCCCTATGCGCCGGACTACGCACCGCATCTGTCGGCATACATTGACGCACTGGTACAGTTCAAACGTAGGGAAAAGTGGAGCCGGCTCAAACGTGTAAGAAGGATTTTCCCAAATCGTCTAGTCCGTTATCTGTTGATCCGGGCACTAGCACGCCACGGTCTTCTTGATGACCTACGGGTTGCCGTAACAGAATACGTGGAACAAGAATCCCCCTGCAACAATGTAGAACTGGCTTTTTACGCTGCCAAAGCAGGCATGTCTGCCCTCGAAGTATCCGCCATTGCAGGACTTATTCAAGTTCCGGAAGTCGATTGCCCAGACCATATAAAATGGAAAGATCCAATACTCAGCCACTATGCGTACTCATTTATCGTTCTCGGCTACGAGGGCAACGAGGCTTCCTATGCTAACCTCTGTGATGCCGTCGGTACGTCGCAGACGCTTTGGACCTCAACTCTCCGGCATATTTTAAAGGCTTGTTATTGCATTGCTCAATCGCTCAGAACCGATACGAATAACTGGTATCCGGATGCATGCGAAAGCATTGACCTGCTTGTACATGCCGAGCAGGGAAGAGGTGAAAGAATTGTTGAGTTGCTTGATGTAATAAGGGACCTGCTACCTTTCACAATTGGTCTGTTGACCGAAGAGGTGCAAAAACACTTTCCTGATCGATTAGATTCTTGGATTGAGAAATTAGCCTCTCTACGTGATTCTCTTCTTTGGAACACACACTTCGGAATTAGCGAATACCGCCAAGATTATGAATTCGAATTGAATCTGTGGGAGACTCTCGGGAAGAATTCTGTGGTAGGAGTTAAGCTTGTTTCTATTCTAGGAAATTGCGCGGCCACGTACAAACAATCAACTATGTTGAAAGGGGAGTGCAGACCGACTCATTTTATGCGGCTTGCGGCAATCATGGCTAACTGTGGCATGCGTGAAGATGCGGAGAAATGGCTTCGCTACGGAATCCGCTCCTCGCTCATTTATGGTTATCGAAAAGATATTACCCTTTCATATCTTACAGACATCTTGGAACTAGTAAACCGTCATTATTCTGAAAAGCCACTTGAAAGGTGTGCCAGTGTACTAAAGATGGTGGATTGGATGCCTCACCTAACTGACGGCCGAGAGACAAAATGGTTTGCGGAAAGAGCTTTTTCTGTCGTTCTTGCTGTCAATCGCCAAGCGGCATTAGAATTGCTCAAGCATTTTTCTCAATCAAAGGCAAGATGGCAAATGGAAGATTGTCTGAAAAAATACCTTCTAAGTGCGGTTGATGGAGACCCTGAGTACTTTTGGTGCCTTAGTGAATCATTGTTCAATGATTCTACGGAGGCTAGGCAGCATATAGTCGACCTAATCGCCGAATCATGTCCAGATGATGTCCGAAAGGCGTTTGAAGCCCGTTTCAGAAATTTTATTCTAACAGAAATTAATCCCAGGAGTTGGCCGGAACACCTTAAAAACGAATTTCCCATTCCTCTCAATTCAGAGGACAAAAATGAAACCAATACCGGATTAGATGACCATCTTACATCAGAATTCACATTGGATGGAAAAGCTGTAACCGGACAAGATATAGTGGAGAGATGTAAAGCATCATTTTCTGAATCTCTTACTATACTCAACAAGTTAAAAACGCAGAACAAGCCTTTCTACAAACCAGATTTACTGGGAGAAATTTTACGCTATCACATAACAAATACATGTTCTTCAAAGGACCTCATCTCAATCAAGGAATACGCCGAATCACAACGGCGTTCACTGAATTCAGACATCTTTGAGTTCTTGGCCAACCGCTTTTTGGATTTTAACGACCAAGACAATGCTATAAAGGACTTCGCCATGGCTTATGCCTCCTCTTTAGGATCATACTATGGGGAAAGCAACACTAGGTTTCTTGCATCTATAGCAAAAATAAATAAAAACGAAGCCAAAAGTTCTCTACTAAAGAAATGCTACGATTCAGCAAAAGGTTCGCTGGGTGGTTATGCAACACCGCTTATTGCGGCCGAAGGCTTAAATGTGCTGGATGAACCACACATGCTTGAGACAGTTTTTAATGATTTCTTGATATATTGCGAAAGCATGTTTGCACAGTTGCCTCAGGATAATAACTATGAATGGCTGAAAAATTATGCAACAACACCTCTCAGTGAAAACCAACTTATTTTAGAGTTTTCATTAGATGAGTTAGACACGCCGGATATCAATCACGGCGAAAGGCTGATTCGTGCGTTAGTGAGATTGGCAATTGCACGGCCTCAAGACGTAATCCCACCACTTGTTAGTAAAGCACTATCGGCATCCAGAAGGCTTTTTCGTCGCTTGCTGATGATTCTTCAGGTGCTTGCGACTCGGAATCCCGACCTGTTAGTGCCGCATCAGCAAATGCTTGCTAGACTACTTAACAAGAAAGATTTTCTTTGCCGCCAATCAACAGTGCGTATTCTTCAGCGTGTTGGCGAGGTTTCGACACTGGAACCTTCCGTTGCTGAAGAGATCAAGCGTATCGAAAGAAAGTATTCAACTTCCATATCGCATTCGGCTTACGGAATGCACTCAAATCCAAGTCCAATTTTCCGAAATTTTCTGAAGGAGGAAACTCTGTTCCATTTCTGGAACCAGCTAAAACTGATAGAGAGGATTCTTCGGATAAAGCCAGAGAGCCTCGTGGCCACTATTGAAAAACGCCTTGATATTCAGAACTGGTCAATTGATGAAGAGAAGCCTCGTATCAAAGACGATTGGTATAGGAATGTACATCCCCAAGGTTGGCCGATTGTATGGATCACAACTGAATTTCAGGAACTAGTTATGGAAGTTCTTTGGAACATCCTCAACGAAGCGGCAGAAAAATTGAAACTGAGTCCTTGGCAAGTTGAGCATCTTTGGCAAACAATACAAACCGTTGATCCAGAGCATGTTACGGAGGAAACAATGACTCGTCCAGTGGACATTGAACCACTTAATGTGGTTGACAAAGAGACATGGTTCGAAGAACTTGGCATAATGGAATCATTTCAAGTTGGGAACACCCACAACGAGCAACAGAAAACTCACTGGATCACTGTATTCGAAAGGAGGTTACTAGCTCAGGAGGAGAAATACAATGTACCGTACAGACAAGCAATTTGGTTGCAAGCAGCCCTGATTCCCCGGCAGGTGTATGGTGGACCACACAACTTGGACGAGATGGAACTGGAACTAGAACAAATCTTCCCAGCGCCAACGATGTCGTTAACGCTAGAGCAGTCCCGCAATATACTGATGGAGAGAGGCGATACGACCTTCGATATTAATGAAGATTCTATTCCACTTATTGCCGAACATCAAAACCCTTTGCCTTTTTTGGGTTATAGGAATATCTGCACATTAGCCTCATTCATAATAGACGAATTTAACCTCTCATTTAACAGGTTTGATTTAATCAAAAATGGTGAAGCTATAGCCAAATACGAACCATGGCAGGAAGGATACCAGAACCAAGAATATACTCGGGAAAAGCTTTCCTTTGGAGTAAGGTTGCGGGTGCGCCTTGATTTTCTAACTGAGGTTTGCGACTGTTACCGAAAAATGTTGTGCATTCTTATTAACGAAACGCGTGAGTATTATAAGCATTATTCCGAGCAGGAGCCAGATACCAAGAAAGATTCAAAACGCCATGTGATATACCACTTGTAAGACGTTATTGATATTTCCTCAACACGTATTCAGATAACTTGTCAAAATGATAGCCTCAATCCGCCGTGCTATATCCGAGAAATGCTGAACTTCCTCGGGTGAAAGTGCACGGTTGAGAACATCGTGTTCTCGGTACGAAAGCCATTTCTTAAGGACTTGATAACCCCCAAGTTTGTAATTCCAAACCGCATAAGGAACATTGCACCAGAAGGCTCTGGAGTTAAGGTAAATGTCAAACGTTGTCTTACCAAGTGCTGGTTGCTTATCGCCCAAAGCCGCACGTTCTGATGGCGTTAAAGCCCGCTCCACTATGCGACCTTTGCCAGGCATAATTGCATTACCTTGACCGTAACGACCCCACCCAACTGTCACCGCAAAATCCGCACCTGTCATGTTACGCCCGTCCACCGTAGTCGGAATAGCTACAGTGGCAAATTCCGGATGTAGTGAGCCTTGTGTAATACCAGAAATAGATGCATCGGGATTAAATAAGGCCGAAATGGCCCGACCCCTTGCTGTTAAATTTGCAAAAATTGCTTCAGCACCATCAGCTTTGCCATCCGGCCAACCCGGAAGTGGGATGCGCGGCCAATCCATGCGAAGCGCATCATCATTGGCTTCACGGTATTCCGGATCATGGAGTACGGAAAGAACACAATGAAAAAGATCCTCGATGCCCGCATCAATATATTTGAGGTAACTTTCTGCCACAGTAGAAAGATTTGGGCGACGTGATTCTTTGGCTTCACTTTCAAGCCCATTATCACGAAGCCACATAGGAATGCATGTTGCACCACGGTCCATTAGGTCAAGACAACCAATATTAGAGATTACCTGAGGAGGAGACCATTCCCTGCGCGGCTTTTGTTGGGTAACTAGCCACGAATTTCCCTTGAACACATGAGGCTCGTAGTCGTCACGTGGACGATCAAGCAGATTACTGTACGCTTCCCAATAAAGCCATCGAATATCGAACGGTCGGTAAGCATAGCGAATAAAACCAGATTCGTTAGGCCCTCCACGTTTAAGCAGATCATCTCGTAGCGAACGGACATTGAATTGGGCTGTGGTCTCCATAGTCCCCGGATAACGTCTCGCAACTTCGTCATGGCTCAAAGTCGCATCGAAGTAATCTTCAATCCGCATCTGAAGCTGGTCAAAATCGATATCCACAAGTAACCTGTCGCGACTGGTTTTAACACCTGGAAAAAACACCGGAAAAAGATCAAGGATGGACGGCCAGTTAAACCAACCGTGGCTCACCGATGTCTGTACGTATGGAAGTCCTAGTGGCAAAACAGGCTTGATCTCTTCATAGAGTGTTCTTGGTTTTGCTTCGGCAGTCGCAGTCAATTCCTGTAGTTTTGCTTGTCCCCACATATGACGAAACCAGACACACTCCGCAGGCACATGGTCAGCTTTACGTATCAGCGTTGCGATGGCAGTACCAACCTGAATGCCTACGGGATTACCCTCCGTCGAAAATATGCTTGGGTCCGGCAAACCGTCCGGCGTGACCTTACCAGTTTTGTACTTGTCACCGTTTAGGCAATCAATGCGAATCGCATCAAAAACTTCAAGGTATCGCTCCCTCATTCCCGTAAAAGACAGACCGTCTAGCCATGAATAGTTGGAAATGAAGCAGACTATCCCTTGCCCAGTCTTCTCGGCGATACGACGTTCCGCCATGCGGAAAAATCGGACATAAAGATCATTCAGGCCTTGGCCTTCTGGCTTACGCACGGACTTTGTTGAGCGGTATGCCATCAATAACTCACTTTCATCGTCCACAGCCATTCCCGCAAAGCCATTGTAGGGCGGATTACCGAGGATTACAAGAATCGGTGCTTCCTGTTTTACCCGTTCTGCACGGTCACGTTCTTCCTCAAGCTCAGGGAAGGGTAGCGGCTTGTTCGTGCGGGGCTCCCAACCGGTAAGTGCATTGGTGAGGAAAATACCGATGCGCTTAGCATCATCATCCGCTAAGGACGCATCTAAGTTCTGCATTGTCAGTCCGACTTGTAAATGAGCAACAACGAAGGGTGCAGGCATAATCTCGAAACCGAATACCCGTTCAGTTGCTGCTTGTTTCACCCGCGCACCCGCAAGTGCACCCAAACCTTGTCCTTCAAGATTGGCTGTGATGCAACGCAGCACTTCCGCTAGATATGCCCCGGTGCCACAACATGGGTCAAGCACATAAACATTGTCCGCCGCGAGTCCATCCGGAATGTCGAGATCTTCTTTTAAAGCCTTGTCCACGCGGGCAACCATGTAATGGACCACTTCCGTCGGTGTGTACCAGACACCGAGTTGTTTCCGCAACTCAGGATCAAAGGCTTCCAGAAATGGTTCATAGAAATACGGCACTACTTCACCCTCTTTAAATCGGGAGAAGAAGGTAACGCGGTCCACGCGGTCAAGCACTGCAGCTGTCCAATCCAAGACTTCAACAAGACCGAGTGGTTGCAGGTGCCCTGGATCGGAAATTTGTTGAAACAAGGCTCGCAATACCGGTGCGCGTAGATGCCATACTGCTGTTCGCCAGTCAAATCGCGCGAGTTTGTAACCACCCTCGAATAGAGGACCATCGTCGGCCTTTAAGTTCTTAGACCAAAGAACCCAGGCCGAGAAAACTCCATAGAATAGAGTTTGTACTAGTGTCGAGTGGAAAAAACGCATGCCGCGTTCACCTTCGAACTGAACTCCTAATGCTTCTTCCAACGCCGAACGTACTGCCTTGAGCGACGGAGTCTCACCCGCTGCTTCAACTCGTGCTAAGCCGTCGCGCGCATACAGTGCGAGCAACCATGCCAGATCCTTCGGCTCAGCAAGCGTAGCCCGATGTGAAAGGACACGAACAAGATACTCAGCGAGGTCGGCACCAACTTCGCGGGCAAAAGCAAGTGGTTTATCCAATCTTTGATTGAAGTCGTTCACGTCTTCCGCAAGTTGGAAGCTTTCCAGCTTCACCGGCTGGCCCAAATTATCCTCACCCACCAACACAAAATCGCGCAGGTTAGTCACAAGCACCAATCGGTAGCGGTTCCAGTAACGGCTAACTTGATCGCTTGTTGTAATGAGCCACGCATCGTCATTAGGAGGTTTAACTTCAACCACGCCATGTTCTGGTATTTGACCATAACGCGGTAGGCCTTTCTTCAATTGCTTTGTTACATACAGGCCAAAGTCGGGATGGCCTGCGCCCTGATCCGCAAGCTCGTTGACACAGAAAACCTTTGGTTTAAGTGTCGAGCCGACTGCATTAAGCAGATTGGCAAGTGGCACGTAATTCGACTCCTCTTCGGTTGCTCCACCCGATGCACGTATCAGTCCCAAGTCTGTGAAGTATGTAGCAACTGCTCTTACCAATTTTGTATTCGTTCTCTTTATCATTAATGTGTTGTTGTCTAACTTTCAAAAAGCAAGTCAATTCAAGGGGTATGCTTGTCGGTTTATTCACTCAATGATAGATAGAAGCCGAAGGTTTCTCAAGCTACACTGCCTTTCTTCATTGACTAGGAGAAAAGCTTTTCTCTACTAAATTGTCCCTGTTGCCACAAGCAAACGGAAATTAGAACCGTAATATAACGAATTGGAAAGATCATTGTTAAGCAAGATTAGATGTCACATTCTGTGTTCCAACTGGACGCAATTCAAAAAACGATGTGCCGAACATCATTAACTAACATCAGAATGGGTATCAGTTGGCTAAGACTAGTAGAAAATATTCACCATATAGGTGATTCGGGATAAATACTAATTGCTGAATAGTGGCAAATCTTATCCGTATGGCATAATATCACGCTATTCAGAAGAAAGAACTAAACAGTACAAACTGATAAAAGAATAACTAAAACTAGTTACAAAAAATCTAGGAACAACAATCATATGATATGATATTGACAATTCTTTAGTTCTCAATAATAATTTTACAGTCATATGATTGTATTATATAACCATGTCAAAAAATGATGCTTTGGATATCGTCCGAAAAAAGATGCTTGAGTTGCTTGAAGCAGGGAAGTTCACTGACGCATGGTCAAAACAACAACCGGTGGACTGGAATCCAGGTAAAATCATGGATCCCTACTCCGACATCGGTTTGGAGTTTACTCATAGATCATGCTGGGATTTTATTGGACGACTCTTGCGAGACAAGCATCCAATTGAAGTTACCACTCTTGAGAAACCTCCCGGAGAAAAAGGATATGAGATGGTATTTGAAACTGAACCTGGGTATTCGGATATTTACATCAAATTACAGATTGGTAGAGACAAGTTGATAGGACGAAGTTTTCACTACAGTTACCGGTCGAAATAAATATCGTAAAAATAAGGAGCGGCGAAATGGACAAAAAAAGTAAAGTTGTTCCGCTTTCAAAAGAAAGCGCGACCTGTGTTGTTTGTGGATCTTCCAATGTGGAGACCAAACAGGTGGATGACAGTTTTGAATACGGAAGTGTTTTTCTGAATGCAACTATCACTGTTCATAGCTGTGCTGAATGCTCTTTTGAATTTACTGGAGAGGGAGCGGACAGCGCGAGACATGAATCTGTATGCCGCCACCTCGGGTTGTTAACCCCCGCAGAGGTGCGCAACATTCGAAAAGACATGTCTATGTCTAAAGCGGAATTAGCTCGCCAGACGGGAATCGGCGAAGCATCTCTTAGCAGATGGGAACGAGGCTACCTGCTTCAGAATACTGCCATGGACAACTTTCTTTATCTATTGAGTCTGCCTGGAAATCTTGAAGCTCTGCAAAAAAGGCATAGCGATTCGGGGCACATGGAACCTGAATCCGTTTTCCAATGCATTGGCATCACGAGCGCATTAAGGGAGCAGCAAGCAAAATTTAGTTTCTAAAAGACAACCTGAATGTATGTAGTAACGTTTTATTCGTTTAAAGGCGGAGTGGGAAGGTCCATGGCGATGATGAATACAGCATTCGCTCTGGTAGCCGAAGGGAAAAAAGTTCTGGCGGTGGATTTTGATCTGGAAGCCCCCGGGTTGGACACCTTTAACCTTCCTCAAATAACGAGTGACAAACAGGGTGTTGTTGACTTTGTACATGATTATACAAAGACCGGAGTCGCTCCCGAAGTTGAAAAATATGTCTTTAGCAGTCCCACCGAAGATTCTTCAGATGGGAAACTGTGGCTTATGCCAGCTGGCAATAGAAATGAAAAATACGCTGATCGTCTGAACTCCATTAACTGGAGAAAACTTTACAGTGAAAAAGACGGATACTTGTTACTTGAGGATCTAAAAGCCCAGTGGAAAAACCACCTGGGGCCGGACTATGTATTAATTGACTCCAGAACAGGACACACGGACGAAGGAGGTATTTGCACGCGCCAACTTCCTGACGCGGTAGTATGCCTATTTTTTCCGAACCGCCAAAATCTGATTGGGCTAACCCGTGTTGTCAACCGGATAAGAGAAGAGAGTCCCAAAGGAAAAAACAGCATAACTCTGCATTTCGTAACCTCAAATGTCCCTGATCTTGACGATGAGAACAGTATTCTGGAAGAAACTTTGTCAGACTTCAAATACAAGTTGCAATACAGGGAACTCGCTGCAACAATTCATCATTACCCTAGTCTCTCTTTGCTGAATCAAGACATTTTTACGCGTGACAGGCCCAAAAGTCGTCTCGCCGCTGAATATCGTCAACTTGTGACCACGATTCAAAAAAACAATTCAAAAGACAAAAAAGGTGCTTTGATGTTTCTAAGCGATGAGCTTGCACGACACGGCAAAACGCCATTTGAAAAGGAGCGAGAAGAACATCTTAAGAGAATTTTTGAGAATCACGGAGAAGACATTGATGTGCTAAAAAACCTTGTAGAGTTGAGATATAGACAAGGACAATTTGAGGAGACGGAAGTACTTTTAGACCGTGCACTAGATTCAGACCCCGAAAACTCGGATCTGTTGTTCCGTAAAGTCATGTTGTCAGAGAGACTCGGGCAACCCGGACAGGCAGTCGAGGACGCTTTGGCTGTAATCCAGCAGCCATACCTAGATAGATCCGAACTAAATAAAATCGTTCGGCTACTGGCCACCAACAAACCAGAGGACCTCAAGGAAATTGATACTTGGCCCGCAGTTAAGAATCTGAATGAATACGAATTGCTATCTTTAGCACGGTCGTTGAGCTTTGAGAGAACACTACTTCCTTCGGCCGAGTTGTTGATTCGTTCCGCTTCAGCAAAATCAAACAAAAATTCCCAGTGTGATACTGATCTTGTTTCAGAGCTTGAAACTGATCTTGTTTTGAATTTGATAGGCCAAGGAAGGTTTGGTGAAGCTGCTTATATGTGTAATAAACGCCTTGAAGAGGACGCTTCTGATCAACCCGCTTTATTTAATCTGGCTATGGCAACTTGGGGAGAAACCTTGCAGGTGCCAGTGGATATTTTTCAGTCCGTGCTTAATTTAGGAATGACCAAACCCGACGGCTCAGCGAATTACCCGCAGTGCATGAGTCTTGCCAATTGGGCTACTGGAAAATTCGTAGAGGCTGAAGAACTTCTAGTAGAAGCGAAACGCAGCACTGCTGTTGTTGAAATTTCTTGCTGGTCTTTTCTTTACCGCACACCTCCAATATTCCTTCAGGAACTAGACCAACAGGAAGAGATGTTTTCTGGTAAGAAAATTCTTCCCGAGGTAATTTCGAGCAAAAGCAGTGAATGACCGCGCAACATTCAAGCTTAAGCTCCTTGCAGTATCAAGCAACATCCTCGGGGGAGATTGTTTCAAATTCATCCTCGACTATATCGAGGATGCGACGGTTTTCGTCCGAAAGATCTGAGAGCGCCCCGAACCCGGCCATCCATGGAGGGTTCGCTCTGAATTCATAACGACGTATATGTTCCTCGTATTATGGGAGTCTCTCAAGTCACCTAGGATAGCAGCAACTCAATACGAGTTTCAGGAAGTCTCCTTCTTTCCGGCCATTCGCTCAAGGTAGACCGAGGCACCCATCTTTTCAAGTCGCGCTGCCTTTTTCCTTACTTCGGAAGAAAGCTTCTTTTTGTACTCTGCTACTGCGCGTGAAAGTTCCGGGTCGGCAACGGAAAGAATTTCAACGGCAAGGATGCCGGCGTTTTTCGCCCCGCCGAGGGCAACCGTGGCGACCGGGACGCCTGAAGGCATCTGCAGGATGGAAAGCACAGAGTCCCATCCATCAATCGAGTTTGAGGATTTTATCGGAACCCCTATGACCGGAAGGGGAGAAACGGAGGCCACCATTCCCGGAAGATGCGCCGCACCCCCTGCCCCGGCTATTATGACCTTAATTCCTCTTTTGTGAGCTTTTTTTGAAAAATCCACAAGCCGCTCCGGAGTTCTGTGGGCCGAGACTATGGTAACTTCATGTCCTACGCCGAATTGTTCCAGAACCTCAATCGCTTCTGCCATGACTGGAAGATCCGAGTCAGAGCCCATGATAACGCTTACTAAAGCAGGTTTCATGCTATCGCCCTCAGATTGCTCATTATGAATCTCGCTTTCTCAAGCGCGCCCGAAATATCATCGTCAAGCACGGTGACATGTCCCATTTTTCTGTAAGGCTTGGTAAGGGTCTTACCGTATATGTGGAACTTGGCTCCTTCAACGCCCATGCATCCACGAAGTCCCTCGTACCTTACCTCGCCCTCGAAACCCGGCTGCCCGAGAATGTTAATCATAACAGAAGGAGTTTTTATTTCAGTATCGCCCGGGGGAAGATCGAGAATCGATCTCAGACACTGCTCATACTGCGAGGTGCGAGCCGCGTCAATCGTGTGATGCCCGCTGTTATGCGGTCTCGGAGCGGATTCGTTTATAAGTATCTCGCCTTTTTTGGAAACAAACATCTCAACCGCAAGTATCCCGCACATGTCAAAAGACCTTATCGTGCGCTCGGCAAGTTCACATGCCTGAGCGGACATTGCGTTGTCAAGCTCGCAGGGACTTATCAGGAATTCAACTATGTTTGCATTGCTGTTAAACAGCATTTCTACCGGAGGAAAACATTTCGTTTCCCCGGTGGAATTACGCGAGACTATAACGGAAATCTCCTTTTCCACATCAACGAGGTCTTCAATGACCGATTCTCCTTCTAAAAGATCGTCGAGCTGTTCCTTTTTTCTAACGACATAAACTCCTCTTCCGTCATAACCCGTCCTTGAAAGTTTCTGGACGAAAGGAATTTTTATCTCACCGGACCCTACGGCCGCAACTATAGCCTCTTTCCCGGGAAAGACCGAAAAATCGGCTGTGGGGAGCCCCTTTGAAACATAGAACTCCTTCTGCTTCGCCTTGTCCTGTATGAGTTCAAGCGCGTGGGGTTCAGGCCTTATGATGACTCCTTCTTCCCGCAGCCGAAAAAGCGCCTGCAGGTTTACGTGCTCAATCTCTATTGTCAGGATGTCAACATTTCTGCCAAACTCGTAGACATCCTCGTAATTCCTGAAATCTCCATGGGTAAACCCGGTGCACACGGACGCCGTCGGACAATCGGCGGAAGGATCGAGCACATAGGTGCGGAGGTTCCAGTTGCTCGCAACCAGACAGAGCATTTTCCCGAGCTGACCGCCTCCGAGAATTCCCAGTTTTACATGTTCAAAATCCATGGCCATTATACGCCGGAAGCTACAAATCAATAATTGAGAGCAGTTCCATCGGAGTTTCTATAAGATGTTCGGCTCCGTTTTCACGAAGCTCGTCTCCCGTTCGGAAACCCCAGAGAACTCCCACCGGAAGCATACCCGCCCCAACTGCAGTAAGCATATCCACCCCCGAGTCTCCAAGATAAACCATCTGTGACGAGTCAATTCCGAGTTCCCTTGATATCCGCAGCGCTCCCGAGGGATCCGGTTTTCTCGGAATTTCATCCCTCTGCCCTATGACCACCTCGAAATTCCAGTCGGCAAGCAGATCCTCCACGTATTTTTCGGTAAACACGTGCGGCTTGTTGGTAAGAATCGCCTTTTTCAGACCTCTTTCGGAAAGCTCGTTCAGAAGATCCGGTATACCGTCATAAAGAGTGGTTTTTACGTTAAAGGCACGGCTGTAGATGCTGTTGAAATCGGTAAGGCATTTTTCAACGACAGCATCATTGTTTCTTTTGTTCTCGGGGAGGGCTCTTGACACCATAACCTTCGGACCCTTTCCTATAAAGTACTTGTAGCACCCGGTCGCGCGCGGCGGAAATCCGTTTATTCCGAGTGCCTGATTCACGGCATCAGCAAGATCCTCAAGAGAGTCAATCAGGGTTCCGTCAAGGTCAAATACAACTGCTCCGTAGCTCATAATCTTGGGGAATTATATCTTATGTAAGTCCTTGCTACAAAACGGACCGCGGTAGATGCGAAACTTCCGCAGTCTGTTAAAATTGAACTGCTTGAATTCACAAAAGGGTTACTCAAGTTCAAGGATCTTGGTATAAGCAATTGTCAATAACAGTAATCGGCGCAGGGCTCGCAGGGGTTGAAGCCGCAAATCAGATCTCAAAGTTTGGAGTAAGGGTAACTCTCTATGAAATGAGGCCGCGGAGGAAAACCGCCGCGCACAGAACTTCGGATCTCGCGGAGCTTGTGTGCAGTAATTCTCTCAAATCGGCATCCATGGAGAACGCCTCAGGAATACTTAAAGAGGAAATGAGGCGCCTCGGCTCACTCGTGATCGAGGCAGCCGAGGCCTCAAAGGTTCCCGCGGGAAAAGCTCTCGCGGTCGACAGGGAAATGTTCTCGGATTACATAACGCGGAAAATCCAGGGCAACGAACTTATAGACCTGAAAAGGGAAGAGGTAACGAAAATACCCGAAAACGGGACCGTGGTCGTGGCCACCGGTCCTCTTACCTCGGATGCACTTTGCGCGGAGATTTCCTCGCTCACGGAATCCGAATATCTTTACTTCTACGACGCCATCTCGCCGATAATCGACGCAGATACAATCGACCGCTCGAAAATTTTCCGGGGATCAAGATACGGCCACGGAGACTCTGAGGAGGGAGATTATCTCAACTGTCCGCTCTCTGAGGATCAGTACTACGAGCTTGTTGACGACCTGATCCGCGGAGAAAAAGTAGAGACCAGGGAATTTGAGAAAGCACTCTACTTCCAAAGCTGCATGCCGGTTGAGGTCATATGCGAGAGAGGAAGAGATACTCTTCGGTTCGGCCCCCTAAAACCCGTCGGCCTAATTGATCCGAGAACCGGGAAAACCCCCTTTGCAGTTCTGCAGCTAAGAACGGAGAACAGCGAGGAAACGATGTACAACATGGTGGGGTTTCAGACAAAGCTCAGATACCCTCAGCAAAGAACCGTTTTCAGGAAGATCCCGGGGCTTGAAAGGGCGGAGTTTCTAAGATACGGAAGCGTGCACAGAAACACGTACATAGATTCCCCGAGACTCCTTGAGAAAGACCTTTCCCTGAGTTCCCGTCCGGGCGTCTTTTTCGCCGGGCAGATCACGGGAGTTGAAGGATACGTCGAGTCCGCAGCAACCGGAATCGTCTGCGGAATAAGCGCCTCGAGAAAAGCGCTTGGGCTCGCACCTGCCCACGTCCCAAGGGAAACATCCATAGGTTCCCTGCTTGAGTACATCTCAACCCCAGAAAAAAGCGGATTTCAGCCGATGAACATAAACTTCGGGCTTTTCCCCAAGGTTGAGGGAAAAATGGGGAAAGAAAAAAAGCGTAGGATTATCGCTCAAAGAGCTATAGAAAGCATGAGTGCGTACGACCCTTTTTACCGGGTGTCCGCTTTTCGCTGAAACCATAGAGCTTGCCCTATAGCCCAGAAACAGGTAAGAATATGGGCTATAGGAGGTGTTTTTATAGCTCATGAAATGGGTATGGCAACATTCTAACTGGCCGGACTTCACATGGGATCGGTCTGTTCTGGCACCTTTCGAAGAGCGTTTCCTGCATGAGTCAGGTCGCAGGATCGGCGCTTGGCGCCAGCTCACCCATGAAGATCAGTCCGAACTGCGAGTTAAATGGCTGAGCGGCGAGGCGGTCGAAACATCCGCAATTGAAGGTGAGATTCTCGACCGGGAATCAGTGCAATCCTCCATCCGACGACGATTTGGATTAACCGCCAGCCGGAAAACCGCTTCACCCGAGGAAGAGGGAGTAGCTGAAATGATGGTAGGGCTCTACCATGAGTTTGACCGCCCGCTTGACCACGAAACGCTGTGGCGCTGGCACCGGATGCTTATGCGAGACCGTCCTCATCTGGAGGTTGTCGGCGGCTATCGTCGCCACCCCGAAGCTATGCAGGTCGTTTCCGGGCCGGATTATAACCCCAAGATTCACTATGAAGCACCACCTTCGGAGCGGATGACAGAGGAGATGGAACGTTTCATAGAGTGGTACGATCAGATTGCCTCAATCGGAAGCAGGATGTCCTCTCTGGCATGGGCCGGGACGACACATCTGTACTTTGTACGTATTCACCCCTTCGAGGACGGAAACGGTCGCATAGCCCGTGCTTTGGCGGAAAAAGCCCTCGCCCAGTCACTCGGCGAACCAAGTTTAATTGCGCTTTCCCGCACCATCGCCCGAAGGCGCAAGGGCTACTATGCTATTCTGGATGAGAGTGGCAGATCGCTTGATATCACCAACTGGCTTGTGTGGTTTGCGGATACAGTGCTTGACGCCCAGACCTGGAGCGAACGCAGTCTGATCCGGTCAATTCAGCAAACACGGTTATTCGATCGGCTCCATGGCTCGTTAAACCCGCGACAGGAAAAAGTCCTTCTACGGCTCTTCGATGCTGAACCGGATGGTTTTGAGGGCGGTCTCAGCGCACAAAATTATCAAAGAATAACTGGGGCAACGGCTTCGACGGCGACGCGCGATCTAGCTAATATGGTCGCCATGGGCGCACTAAACAGAACCGGGCAGCGACGCCACACACGGTACTGGCTCAAACTGCCTTCCTTTGAGGAATCGGACCGTTATAAAACAACTGGTCAACAAACAACCTCATAACAAGCATGCCCGCGGGTAAAGCCCTTACAAACGTGCCGGCATATTTGATTCTTCTATTTTAATGGTAGTATTTTGCCGGTCATGACATATCAGGAACTTATTTTGGCTCTTCAGGATTACTGGTCATCCAAGGGATGTCTGGTGGTCCAGCCCTACGACATAGAAAAAGGCGCCGGAACTTTTCACCCGGCCACATTCCTGCGCTGCCTCGGTCCCGAGCCTTGGCACGTGGCATATGTCGAACCTTCAAGGAGGCCGACCGACGGAAGATACGGAGATAATCCCAACAGGCTTCAGCACTACTATCAGTTCCAGGTGATAATAAAGCCTTCTCCCGATGATATCCAAGAACTTTTCCTCGACAGTCTGAAGTCATTCGGAATAAACCCGCTTGAGCACGATATAAGGTTCGTTGAGGATGACTGGGAATCCCCGACGCTCGGAGCGTGGGGACTTGGTTGGGAAGTTTGGCTTGACGGTATGGAAATAACCCAGTTCACATATTTTCAGCAGGCGGGCGGAATAGATCTTGATCCGATATCAGCCGAGATAACATACGGAACCGAAAGAATAGCAATGTACCTGCAGGAAGTCGAAAGCGTTTACGATCTTGAATGGACAAAGGGAATAACGTACGGAGAGATTCATCATCAGAGCGAAGTCCAGTTCTCAAAGTACAACTTCGAGGAATCCGATCCCGCGATGCTAAGCGACCTGTTTAACATGTACGAGCAGGAATGCAGATCACTTATCGAAAAGGAGCTCCCCCTCCCCGCTTACGAATACTGTCTTAAAAGTTCGCACACCTTCAACCTGCTTGACGCGAGAGGGGCAATTGGGGTAGCCGAGCGGGCCTCATACATAGCGAGGGTAAGGGCGCTTGCGAATCTGTGCGCAACTTCGTATCTGCAGACCAGAGAAAACCTGGGATTCCCCCTCCTGAAAAACAACCCATGGAAAAAGAACTGATACTTGAAATCGGAACGGAGGAAATACCTGCTCTCTTCCTTGAAAAAGCCCGGGAGGATCTGGGCAATATTCTAAGCGGAGAACTCCGCGACAAGGGTATTGAATTCGAGGAAATGGAAATCTTCTATACCCCGAGAAGGCTTTCGGCAAGGGTGAGCGGACTTGAGAGAAAGCAGAGAGACCGCACGACCGAGAACTTCGGGCCGCCCAAGCGCATAGCGTTTGACGAAGACGGAAAGCCCACCAAGGCCGCTGCGGGTTTCGCCAGGTCCCAGAAAGTCGATGTTGAGGAACTCGTTATCGCAAAAAGGGATAACGGGGAATTCCTCTGCGTAAGGAAAACGGTAAAAGGAAAAAAAACTTCATCCGTTCTAAAAGAGATTCTTCCGGGAGTGATCTCATCGGTCCCCTTCCGGAAATCAATGAGATGGGGCGACGGAAAACTGGCCTTCGCAAGACCTATAAGATGGATAGCGGCGCTCTACGATGGCAAGCCAGTAAAATTCAGCGTTGAGAACATCAAAAGTTCTGACCGAAGCTGCGGCCACAGGTTCACTTCCCCGAAACCGTTTCGAGTGACATCCTGGGGAAATTACCTGAAAACACTTGAGAAAAACAACGTAGTAGCGGACCCGGAGAAAAGAAAGAAAATCATAAGAAGGGACACAGAGGCGGCGGCCAAAAAGATAGGCGGAACCATAAAGGAAGATCCTGAACTGCTTGAAACCGTGGTGAACCTAGTGGAGCATCCGACGGTTCTGGTGGGAGAGTTCGAGGAAAAATACCTGCGGTTGCCCGAGGAAGTTCTTATAAGCGTGATGAAGAATCACCAGAAATATTTCCCCGTTTATTCTGAGAAGACCGGCAAGCTTCTTCCCTGTTTCATCTTTGTCTGCGGAACCCCGGTTAAGGATAAACAGGTAATTATAAGGGGAAACGAGCGGGTAATAAGGGCAAGACTTAACGACGCCGAATTCTTTTTCTCCGAAGATACAAAGAAAAGTTTAAGCGCCTACACAGAAGATCTTGAGAGCATGGTGTTTCTATCTGATATAGGAACTTACAGGGAAAAAGTCGAGCGTATGAGGATGCTTGCCGCCGATATTTTTGCCAGCCCCGATCTTGAAAGGGCCGCGGAACTCTCAAAGTCCGATCTCGCGACCCAGATGGTCTTTGAATTCGCCGAACTCCAGGGTGTCATGGGCAAGTATTACTCGCTTGCTTCCAAGGAGAAAAAAGCCGTCGCGAACGCGATCGAGGAACAATACATGCCGCTTATGAGAACCGGTGAACTCCCGCGAACGAAAACCGGAGCACTTCTAAGCATAGTGGACAAAACGGATAACATCTGCTCGTCCTTCATCGCGGATCTCGCGCCCACCGGGTCTTCCGATCCCTATGCACTGAGAAGACAGACCCTCGGAATAATAAGAATCGCCATAGAGAAGAAGCTTGATATTTCTCTCTCCACACTCCTTGAACGCGGCATAAGGCTCGTGCTCGATTCCATGGACGCGCAAAAAGCTCGTGACGGCAACCTGTCCGAAGAAGAACTTAAAGTGAACATTCTCGCGTTTTTCTCCGAGAGATTCCGCAACCTAATGACAGAGTCAGGTTACGAGAGAAATGTCGTCGAATCCGTAATCTCGGCAGGGTTTGACAATCCCCTTGACGCCTACCGCAGAATAAACGCACTTGGGAAATTCGCAAAACGAAAGGATTTTGAGGCCCTAGCCACAGGCTTTAAGAGGGTTTTCAACATAGCGAAAACCAGACCGTCTTCACCGCTTGACAAGAAGCTGTTTAAGCAAAAAGAGGAAAAGGATCTCCACAGAGCTTTTACCAAGACGCAGACAGCGGTTTTAAAGAAATTGGCCGATTCTGAAAAAGCCGCCGGGCAAAGCGATTACCTCAAAGCGCTTGAATCCATAAAAACACTCTCCGCACCAATAGATCGTTTCTTTGACGCGGTAATGGTCATGGACAAAAACAAGAAGATCAGAGACAACCGTCTGGCCTTACTCAATGAAATAAAAGATCTGTTTTTCATGATTGCCGATTTCTCGAAAATCTGACACGCAACCAACCATACGCTTATTAATCAATAAATGCCCGGTATCAGGGCCTTGCGGTGCGGTGGATAATCCTTGAAGGTTTCCACATACCACTGATGGTTGCTGCGCGCCCTGGGAGCGAGATTGGCGGAGGTAAACAGCAAGAAGGCCAGGCCGCTCAACGACCACGTTGCTAGTGCCCAGCCGACCCATTCGAGGATTTCGCCCATATAATTCGGGCACGAGACAAAGCGAAACCCGCCACCCTGGGGAACCACATAGCCGGTCCCGCCCGGCCTGCGTAGACGAATGAGGATATTGTCGGCGTGGAGGTTGAGAGCAATCCCGACTAGGAAAACCCCGACACCGATCAGGAAACGAGGGTCGGCAAGCCATCCAACGGTGTACTCGCCGAATTCGGAAATGAATCGGGCATTGATGTAGGCGTTAATCACATTGAAGAAAAAGCCCGACCCGACCACCAGCAACGGCGTCTTCCGCCCGCTTGCCCTGATCCGAAACGGGTAAATGAACGTCCGGTTCAGATAGTGGCACTGCCACATGACCAGAAAGAGCAGCGGCACGATGTGGAACGCAGACTTCCCGTTAAGATAGACGGCAAGGAAAACGACAACCGCCGGCAGTTCCATGATGATCCAGCCGAGCCTGCTGGAAATGTGCGGTCCCCAGCCCGCACCTGCGTAATGACGGCCATAGGGTGCGGTTTTACGAAGCAGATAAAAAAACGTCGGGACAGCCGCAGCAATGACTGCCCATACAATCACGCTGTGAAGTTGTTCCTCGGCCATCTCAACCATTCTCGCCGAGCATGCCCTGCCCGTCAAACCATCGATAGGGCCTCTCACCGAATCCGCCAAGGGACACGGCCTGAACCCAAGTTCCGCCTGCGCAGACGTAATATCGGTAAATTCAGAGTATCATCCTGAAAATACTTGAGAAGCAACAGTATTCGGGTATCATTTCCCTCATATGTTCGGACAATTCGGCATATGGGAATTAATCCTGATCCTGGCAATCCTGCTCATAATCTTTGGTCCGAGCAGGCTCGGGGATCTGGGATCTTCGCTCGGCAAGGGAATAAGCGGGTTCAGAAAATCCCTAAAAGACGACGACCCAGACAATAAGGAAGAAGGGCAAAGCGGCACCTGATCAGAAACCCTCTCCTCAATCCTTTATCTTCTCCGCAAGTTCCACAAGCACTCCGTTCGTTGACTTGGGATGTATAAAGGCAACTTTACAGTTGTAAGATCCGGGTCTCGCATGTTCATCGATCAGCCTGACACCTTCTTTTTCTAGGGCCCGGAGAGAAGACTCTATATCGTCCACAAGAAAACAGATGTGATGAACACCTTCCCCTCTTTTCTCCAGGAATTGCGAAATCGGAGAATTTTCGTCCAAAGGTTCGATAAGTTCTACCGCAGTGCCCTCTCCCGATTCGGGGCAAAGCATTGATGTTTTCACCCCATAGTTGACTACGTCCTCCCTGTGGACAACCCTAAGTCCGAGTAATTTGGAGTAAAGACCTTCAGCTTTCTCGATATCCTTTACGGCAATCGCTACATGATAAAGAAATCCGTTCTTGCTCAGCTCAGAACACTCCTTTCGGCTAACCCGAAGCCTCCTCTCTGGAAATGGCGTATTTCTCGAGAGGATCTTCAGCCGATTTGAACTTTATCTTTACCCCCCTCTCCCGCTGGATTATTCTCATGGATCTTCCTTCTATTTCTCTGAGCTTCGCTATGACCTTCTTGTTGGCCTGGACGACAAGAGGCCCTTCAGCACTCTGCCTTGTCCATTGATCAATATCCCTCAGTATCTCGTAACAGGTGGTGTATATCGATTTTATCCGTCCGCTCCCCTCGCAGGTATCGCAGGGTTCGGTCAGGTCGGAAAGTATACTTTCCCTGACCCTGCGTCTGGTAAGCTGGATTACGCTGAAAGACGATATTTCCTGGATCGTGGTCCTCGCCTTATCCTTTTTCATCTCATTCGTGAAAAGCGACTCTACCTTCTTTCTGGACCTAACAGACTGCATGTCTATGAAATCGATAACTATGATTCCGACCAGGTTACGAAGTCTTATCTGCCTCGCGGCTTCAACCGCGGCTTCTTCGTTCGTTTTCATTATTGTTTTCTTCTGAAACTCCTCTCCGACAAGTTTCCCGGAGTTAACGTCTATCACGGTAAGCCCCTCGGCCTCGTCTATGATCAGGTAGCCTCCCGACTTCATCCAGGCCTTTTTTCTGTACATTTTTTCGATCTGGCTCTCGATTCCGTATCTGTCGAATATGGGTTCTTCTTTATCGTACATATCGACTTTGAAGCCATCCTTGTTAATCTTGTCGGAAAAGTACTTGGTAATCCGGCCGTGGGCTTTGGGGGAATCAACGACAATTTTCTTAAGGCCGTTTCCCATCAGGTCCCTGATGACCCTGATACAGGTATCGGATTCTTCGTATATCGCGCCCGGGTTTTTCGATTCTTCATACTTTTTCTTTATCCTTCTCCACTTCCTCACAAGCGCTCTCATCTCGCTCTTGATGTCCTTCTCGTCCGCTTCCACGCACGCCGTTCTCACTATAAAACCCATGTCTTCGGGCTTATTCCGCATGATTTCGGAAAATCTTTTCCTGCTTTTTCTGTCGGTTATTTTGCGGGACAGGTTCACCGAGTCTGACCCGGGAAGCAGAACAAGATACTTGCCCGGTATGCCCACGTGAGAGGTAAGCTTGGGACCCTTGTTTCCGGTGGGTTCCTTTGTAACCTGAACCATAACCTCCTGACCCTGACGCAACACTTTCTGTATTGGCTGATGGTTTTTTCTGGAAGACTTTTTTGTCTCTTCCTCTTCAAGAAAAAGTTCGCTGAGCGATTCCTCATACACATCCTCTGCAGAGAGAAACCCGGATTTGCCGTCTCCCATGCCGACAAACGCGGCCTGCACTCCGGGGACTATCTTTTCGACTTTCCCCTTGTAGATGTTGCCCACCATTGAAGAACTGGATTTTCTTTCAATGAAAAGCTCGATCAGTCTGCTTTTCTCCAAGACCGCTATCCTCGTCTCGTTAAAAAGCGAGTTGATGATAAGTTGAGTATTCATAGGATGTTAAAATATAAACTAGTTATCTTGGTAAGTACAACCGTAAGAGGACGATGTGAAAAAATAAGCTTGCCTGCCGGTTGAAACCTCCGTTCAGCGTTTCGCCGAAACGAACCTCCACAGAGGACTGCTTGGGGTAGCAGGCGGTTCTTAGATATCTTCGTGGAAGTTAGAGGCTTTTTCTTCCAAGCTCGACGATTACATCAAAATGCTTCTTTTCAATCTGCATGACCGAAAGCCTGCTCTGCCTTACAAGAGAGATGCCCTCGAGTCTTTCGTCGTTCTTTATCTGCTTGAGAGATACTGGATTATCAAGCGTCTCCACGGGCTTCAGGTCAACCACGACCCATCTTTCGTCTTCCGTCGTGGGATCCTGGTAATATTCCCTTATGACCTCGGATATACCTACCACTTCAAGGCCCTTGTTGCTGTGGTAGAAAAGAACCTGATCTCCCTTTTTCATCCCCTTCAGGTTGTTTCTGGCCTGATAGTTTCTAACCCCATCCCAGTATGTCCAACCGTCGCGGAGAAGTTCCTCCCACGAATATTTAAACGGTTCGGATTTAACAAGCCAGTAGTTCACGATCTGAATTATAGCAAGCGGGGATTCGGATTCAACACAATGCCGTGAATTTAAATCGATATTTTTTCGAAATATCCTTATAATACCTTTCCCGCTTGTGTATTATTTCCGGTGTTCCAAGTTCAACGAGGTTTTAAATTGTTCATAATTCCCGCCATAGACTTAAAAAACGGAAACTGCGTGCGGCTTCTTAAGGGAGAAGAAGGCACCGAGACAGTGTTTTCAAACAGCCCTTCTGATACAGCGAGAAAATGGGAGCGGTGCAGAGCCGAGTGGATTCACGTCGTGGATCTTGACGGAGCATTTAAAGGGAATCCCAGAAATTTCGAGGCTGTAGAGGAGATAGTCCGCTCCGTCTCCTCAAACGTGCAGGTCGGAGGGGGGATAAGAAACATCGCCACCGTTGAGAGATACCTCGAAATCGGTATCAAGAGGGTGATAATAGGCACTTCGGCCTTTACCGACAGGGACTTTCTCGAGGATATCTGCAGGAGATTTCCCGGGAAAATAGCCGTCGGGGTAGATACGAAGGGAGGGAAAATAGCCCTGCGGGGATGGAAAGAAACTATAGACATGAACATCGCCCGGACGATGCTTGAATTCCGCGACATAGGAGTATCGCTCGTAATTCACACAAATGTTGACAGGGACGGAACCATGGAAGGAATAGACACGGCTTCGATAAGAAATTTTCTCTCCATGTCTCCCCTTCCGGTAATCGTTTCAGGCGGTATCGCGTCGCTTGCCGACCTGAGCAATATACAGTCCATCGCAGATGGCAATCTGTTCGGGGCGATACTCGGGAAATCCATCTACTCAGGTTCCATCGATCTTAAAGACAGCATACAAAGGTTTCAATAAATATGGTTTCAAAAAGAATAATTCCATGTCTTGACGTAAAGGACGGGAGGGTGGTAAAAGGAGTCCGCTTTGTTAACCTCAGGGACGCCGGAGACCCTGTTGAGGTAGCGAAAAAGTACAGCGAAGAGGGCGCTGACGAGATAACGTTTCTCGATATCACCGCCTCGCACGAAAACAGGAAAACCATGATAGACGTGGTCGAGCGGACTGCGAGCGAAGTCTTCGTTCCCCTGACCGTCGGAGGGGGGCTGAGAACTGTGGAAGACGTAAGGGAACTTCTGCTGGCCGGGGCGGACAAGGTTACGATCAACACGGCGGCCATAACAGATCCGGACTTCGTAAGACGGGCTTCTGACAGGTTCGGAAGTCAGTGCATAGTGGTAGCCATAGACGCGAGGAGAAGAGAAGGCGGCGGATGGGAGGTCTTCACCCACGGCGGACGCAACCCGACCGGAATAGACGCCGTTGAATGGGCCGCGAAGATGGAGGATTTCGGAGCCGGAGAAATCCTTCTTACGAGCATGGACAGGGACGGCACGGAGGACGGATACGATCTTGAGCTCACAAGAACCATCTCCGAGACCGTCGGCATTCCCGTCATAGCTTCTGGAGGTGCGGGACGGCTTGAACATCTGGTTGAAGCGGTGGAAGCGGGACGGGCGGACGCCGTTTTGTGCGCCTCGATCTTTCATTACGGCAAGTATTCAATAAACGAGGCGAAGCAGTTCCTGTCGGAGAAAGGGGTACTTGTAAGACTGGTGTAAAAAGAGGTTCAGGATATCTTGCTCATACGAAAACAGACCGAAGAAAACGAAAAAAAGCTGCTCAGTCAGATGGCGACTCTGAGCTGCGAATCCAAAGGAAGAGCGAACCCCGAGCGCGAATGCGACATAAGAACGTGCTTTCAGAGGGACCGGGACAGGATAATTCACTCCAAGGCCTTCAGAAGACTCAAGCATAAAACCCAGGTGTTCATCTCTCCGACCAACGATCATTACCGCACAAGGCTGACTCATGTAATAGAAGTCTCCCAGATAGCCAGAACCATATCGAAAGCACTTATGCTTAACGAAGATCTGACCGAGGCCATAGCACTCGGTCACGACCTAGGTCATACCCCCTTCGGCCATTCCGGGGAGGAAGGGCTGGATGAAGTGTTCCCCGGCGGGTTCAAGCATGTTCACCAGAGCATAAGGATCGTGGATGTGCTGGAACGCGACGGAGCGGGACTCAACCTGACGCATGAAGTCAGGGAGGGAATAGCTAAACATTCCAAGGGATGGGGAAAAGAGGGGATAGAGACCGAGGAGAACAGACCCCTTACCCTAGAAGGCCAGGTAACCAAGATCTCGGATCTTGTCGCTTACACGAATCATGATCTTGATGACGCAATCCGCTCGGGTATCATATCCCCCGGCGATGTTCCCGCAGAATATATCTCGATCCTCGGAGATACGGCTTCGCAAAGAATAAACACGATGGTAGTGGACATCGTTGAGCAGACCATCGAAAGAGACAGGATAAGAATTCTGATGAGCGAGGAAGTGTTTGAAGCACTCTTGGGACTCAGAACCTATCTCTACGAGAATGTCTATGTAAGCGAGCGACTGCTTTCGCTTCATAATAAATCCAAAAAAGTCGTTAAGGAGCTTTACTTGTATTTCTGCGAGAACGAGAAAATCTTCCGTGAGAGTTTCTGCAAGATGCCCGTACGGGAGGATGAAACGCTGCAAAGGGCGGTATGCGACTTCATAGCCGGGATGTCCGACCTTTACGCGCTTTCGCTTTACCAGAAGATATTTCTTCCTAGCAGATGGACAAAAGGCCAGGAAATACAGGACGCCTACCTATGAACGAAAAAAGGGGGACCGGTCATTGATAAATCTCGGAGCAGCGCCTTTTCTTAACATGCAACCGCTCATTTATCCTCTGGAAAAAGGGGTCACCGAGCACAGCTTTAATATAATGTATTTTGACCCTTTCCTTCTTTCCGACAATCTGTCTGAAGGAGTGATTGATGTCGCGCCCATTCCCTCGGTTGAATTTCTAAGAACCGATGACTACTACATTCTGCCCGACATTTCCATATCCTCCTTCGGAAAAGTCGACAGCGTCGTACTCAAGGCACGAAAAGAAATAACGAAAATAAAAAGCGTGTCGGTTGACAGCAGGTCCAAGAGCTCAACGGCCCTGCTCAGAATCGTACTGGAGCTCTTCCTCGGTCTTAAGCCCGAATACGTAAAAAGGGAACCCGTAAACGGTTTCCTCCAGGGAGTTGACGCCGGGATGCTTATCGGCAACGCGGGTCTTCAGGCCCGTCATCTCTCTGCAGAAAAATCCGCCTTCACGTACGACCTGGGGGAACTCTGGACGAGGGAAACATCCCTTCCCTTCGTATATGCTGTAATGGCGATCAAAAAAGGGGACGACGTTACAGCCAAGGGCTGTGAATGTCTTGTTTCAACGAGAGAACAAGGAGTGGAATTCATCCCGGAGATAGTGGATATCGAATCTCGGAAACTGGGTCTCAGCAAGGAGCATTGCACGACTTACCTTAAAGAGAGAATCAAGTATGACCTTGACGGCCCAAAGATTGAAGGACTCATCAAATATCGCGACCTTCTTTTCGAGCTTGGAGAAATAGAGAAGAAAAACGAAATCGATTTCTACGTAGACCCTTCGGAGACGAAATCCGGAAGGAGACAAGAATGGAAAAACGGACCATGAGACTGGGCCACAGCCCCGACGCTGACGACGCGTTCATGTTCTACGCAATAGCGAGCGGGAAGGTGGCTTCCGGACAGATAGATTTCGAGCACGTGATTGAAGACATACAGTCGCTCAATAAGAGAGCCATGAAAGGAGAACTCGAAGTAACGGCAATCTCCGCCCATGGATACCTGAGCGTGCAGGATCGCTACCGGATTCTCTCCTGCGGGGCCAGCATGGGAAAAGGGTACGGCCCCATAGTGGTTGCCAAGAAGAAAATTTCTGACCTCAGGGGAAAAGCCGTCGCGGTACCTGGAAAGCTTACTACCGCATACCTTCTTCTGAGTCTATATGCTGATGGTTTCATCCCAGTTGAAGTGCCCTTTGACAAGATCATGGACAAGGTACTCGAAGAAGAGGTAGACGCGGGTCTTCTTATACATGAAGGACAGCTTACCTACGAAGAGACGGGGCTTGATCTTTTGTTCGATCTTGGAGCGATGTGGGCCGAGGAAACCGATCTTCCGATGCCGCTTGGACTTAACGTGCTTCGAAGAGACATACCCCGGGGGCTTGATGCCGAAGTTCTTCGAGTACACAAAGAAAGCATAGAGTACGCCCTCTCGAACAAAAAAGAGGCTCTTGATTACGCGATGCGCTTTGGAAGGGGGATGAGCGAGGATACGGGAGAGAAATTCGTTTTAATGTACGTAAACGAGTGGACCAGAGACCTTGGCGAAAGTGGAACCGGGGCACTTGAGTATCTTTTTGAAAAAGCCCACACAAAGGGAATCATAGCCGAGAACCCAATGCTTGATATTCTCTGCGAGTAATTTTATTTCAACCGGCGGAGACAGCATTCGTTATCCGCCCTGGCCTTTTTTCTCCGAGATCACTTTTTCAACAAATCCGAGAAGAAACCCTATGAGACGGCGAAACTCATCTTCCCGTCTCCACGGCATCCTGAGCCTGTCGCTTATCTCAACCTGGATTGCGGGAACCGAAAACCGCTTCGCAGCGAACTTGGCCACGGTCATCTGCCTTGCGGCGGGAAATATATCGGCGCTTCCGGCCGTGATTCCATATTCCTCGGCAACAAGATAAAACTTGTCAAGAACATCAGGTGCCGAAAGAAGAAATTCCCTCTCGTCCCCCACGCCTGGAAACAGATCTTCGGACTTCTCGTTTCCGGTACCGTGTATGTCCACAACTAGATCTATTCTTCTCTCGGACAGAACTTTCTCAAGCACAGCCTTAAACCCGCAGTCGTCATAGTAATTTGGGTCTGTTCCCTGTTCCCTGTTCGCGTAAAGACAGTGGCAGCCGAGAACTAGATGCAACACGGCTCCCAGAGCGGCGGTGTAGAATTCATGACGCTTCAGTTTCCCCATTCTCGTGTGAGCGGTCGAGTGCGGACAGGTAACCAGAACCGGGACCGCGCCTTCAAGAAAAATGTTCTCTTCAGAGCGACCGTCGGGTTTCATCCTGTAATACTGTTTTTGGATATTCTCAAAGCTGATGGCAAAAGAGAAGGGATCCTCTCCGCAGAGGGCGGGGTCCGAGAACCAGTTGCCGCTTTTTATTATGTCCTCATCGCCAATCTGCCTTCTGAGTTCCGGGCCGGGTTCATATACATAAAAAGACTCTTCTTCCAAGCGGATAACTGATCTTGAAAAAAGCTTTTCATCCACGCCTTCGAGGCGGTCCACACTCCCGATAAAGAGTTCGGAATCCGAGGGAAGCTCATAAAGCTCTCCCCAGACAGCAAGCGGGGAAGTCTCATCAAACACGGCCACCGGATAACCAAAAGGCGTACGGTAAAGAATCCCGGGAACTTTCATCATCCTGAGCAGTCTGCATCGCTCAAGATGCCCGCTTCTTATCCCGCCCTTTCGCAGGGTTCCATAAACGAAAAGCTTTTCGGGCTTTGATTCGGTCATCGCAGATACCGAGGAAACTAATGCTCACAAGGATCCCAAGGGTCCTTTTTGTAGATTAAATTCCCTCCTACCATTGAGAACTGGAGATCCTCCGGTTTTGAAGACACTACGCAGGAATAAGGGTCGGGGGCAATTCCCCCTTTGCAGCCAATGCATATGATGTCGGCACTTTTTCCGACCTCAAGACTCCCTGTCTCCTCCTCGATAAAAAGAGCCCTTGCTCCACCCAGAGTCGCGAAATAGACTGCCAGACGGGCGCTTTGCCGTATTCCCTGCTCAACCATAATGTCATGCAGGAATCTGATCTCCTGGAAAAAATCAAGATCTGAGTTGCTTGAAAGTCCGTCGGTACCAAGCCCTACCCTTTCATGAGCAAACATCTGGCTCAGGTTCGGTTTACCCACTCCGAGAAGAACATTGCTTCTTGGGCAGAGAATAATGCCGATATCGGCGCCTCGGATTATTTCCATGTCTTCATCCACCACCTGGACCATGTGAACGGCGGAGAGTTTCACGTCTTTTCCGTGAAGAAATCTGTTTATGTAGCGTGTCGGAGTATCGGCCCGTGGCCTTTCGAAAGTTTCCTTTTTTATGAGCGGGAAGATTTTCCGTTCAAATTCATTGGGCAGGTTCTTCAGAAAATCGACTTCATCAGGACTCTCGCCCAGATGGATTCCCGTCGCAACCGCGTTTTTTCCCGCACAGGCAAAAACCGCCTCTAGAAATTCCGGCCCGCAGGAATAAGGTGCGTGCGGGAAGGGTCTTTCCTCGTAAAGGTCTTCGCTTTGAAATTCAAGTGAAGAAAGTCTTGGTGAAATGCGATCAAAAAGCTCGAGAAACGCGACAATTCTCATCCCCGAGCTTCTAAGCATCTCCCTCCCGCCGAAATCCAAGGAAGATATTTCCCCTACCGTAGTGACACCACTACCGATGACGTCGCGAATCCCCGCCCTCATTGAATCCTCGACAAGATCTTGATCAATTCCGCCGGCCTTAAGAGCGATCAGCCGCTCAAGCCATCCGGCAAAATCTTCGAAACCTACGATCTTCCCCCTCGTCCAACTGAGCTCAAGGTGGGTGTGGGCGTTTACAAACCCGGGAAGTATTATCGAGTTCTGCCTTCTTATTTTCTGTAAGCTGGGATAGTCAGTCTCGATTCTATCTGATGTTCCGATGTCAACGATACGTCCCCCGTCCACGACGACGGCTCCATTGCGAATTGGTTCAGAACTTATCGGAATCACCACATCCGCTTTTAAAAGCAGTCTTTCCATCAAAAAATGAATCGGTCGCCCTATAAATTTATAGTGGAAGGATTTCTTAGTTTGTAAAGAAGATCGTCGCTCAACATTCCCGAAAAGACTTCTTCCACCTCGCCGCGCATAGTGATCGCCCAGTCTTCCCCGACGTTTATGTCCAGATGCCCGCCGGGCATCAGCACCCTGAGATTTCGGTCCGTAAGGCCGGATTTCACGCACACCGCGGCGACCGCGCAGGAGCTGCTGCCTGAGGCAAGAGTGTAACCGGCTCCTCTCTCCCAGATTAAAATACGAACGCTCTCGCGCGAGATCACCTGGGCAAACTGAACATTAGTCCTGTTGGGGAAGATGGGGTGGTTTTCTATCTCGGGTCCGAGCTTCCTTATGAGATCTTCTCTTAGCTCTTCGAAGAAAATAACGCAGTGGGGGTTGCCCACCGAAACGGCCGTAAAATCAAATTCTGATGCGCCGAGAACAAGGCGCTGCCCCACAGTTTCCTCCCCCTCCATGTCTACCGGCACCTCATCCGCCCTGAAAGTCGCCGCACCCATTTCCACCGTGACGTGGTGGACCTTTCCGTCTTTCTCCTCGACTTCGGCCGTAACAAGACCGCCGGGAGTATCTATGGAAAAAGTCTTGCTCGAGGCGTTTTTCCTCTCGTAGAGGTACTTGGCGAAAATCCTGAGCCCGTTTCCGCTTTTTTCCGCCTCGCTCCCGTCAGGATTGAGAATCCTGAGCCCGAAGTCCCCTCTTGCAGGGGGAACCAGAAGCAGTATGCCGTCAGAACCTATGCCGTAATTCCTGTGGCATATAAGTTCTATGGCGGATTTGCCGAGATCAAAATCTATTTCGGCGCTGTCTAGGACGATATAATCATTTCCCAACCCGTGTGATTTTACAAAGCAGTTCATCACGTTGTTTGCAGTTTTGGGAAAATATTCCGTAAGGAGATGTTAGTCCTCCAGAATGAAGGTGATCCTAACGTGGGAACGGTACTCGGCAATCTTCCCATCTTCTATGCGGGCGTTCATTTTCGTTACCTCAATTCCGGTAAGACCCCTTAGGGTCGAGTTCGCCCTGTCAAGAGCTTCCTGCACAGCGTCATCCCATGACTTATCAGATGAACCTATAACCTCTGTTACTCTAGCTACAGCCATCGTAATCCTCCTTAAAACAGTTTTTTGCCGTAATTCGGGGCGTATATTATAACGTTATTTCCAAATCTTTGTAAACAGACGACTTCATTCAAATTTGTGCTGCCCCGGGAAGATATATCCCATAACGAACGTCACCACCACGATGCAGAACCCGATCACGGCTCCGAGCGCCGCCCTTCTGCCTCTCCATCCGAGGGAAAGACGTCCGTTTATCAAAAAAGCGTAAAGAAGCCACGTAACGGTAGACCAAGTTTCCTTGGCTCCCCACGTCCACACATCGCTCCATATTTCTTTTGCAAGTACGAAACCGATAACGAGACTCACGGTTAGAAGCGGGAACCCGAGCAGAAGACTCAGGTGGTTTATCTTGTCAAGCGTTATCAGGGAAGGGAGTTTTTTCAGGTGGCTTCCGACTCTTTTCGATTTCAGCTGGTTTTCCTGGAATATGTAGATTACGCCCGCTAGAAAAGATATCGCGAAAAACGCTTCTCCAAGAAAAATGGACAGTATGTGCGCCAGCACCCATGGGTTTCCAAGCGTCGGGTCCTGGGTAATCATCCCATCCGGAATGATCACGTAGGGCAAGGTCCCGAGAAAAGCCACGGGGAGCACGAACGCGCCGAGCACGGGGGTTTTGAACCTCAGTTGCGAAACTAAAAAGACAAGCGTTATAAGCCACGAGAAAATAAAAAGGGGCCTTGAAGTACTTCCGGCCAGTACGTCGCCACGCATGAGGAAAACGACGAGCAACGCGGTATGAGTAAGAACTCCCGCAATGGCGAAATAAATGCCCGCCCGGGAGATTTTTCTTTTCTGCGACCAGAGGTAAGTACCGTAAAGAAGAGAAGAAAGCAGGTAAAGAGCGGAAATCAGATATATGACATTCATTGAAGGTATATTCTATTGCTTGGCCCGGCAAATACAAATCGGGAAAAGTCGTCAGGCCTCTGACAGATTCTTAAGACTTTCGGCTTGAAAATGGGCCGCGAGAGGCTCCAGCAGAGGATCAAGCTCTCCTCCCAGTACCGCCTCTATCTTATGGAGAGTGAGACTTATTCTGTGGTCGGTTATTCTCCCCTGAGGAAAGTTGTAGGTTCTTATTTTTTCGCTTCTGTCCCCGCTTCCGACCTGGGTTTTCCTAGTGCGCGAGATCTCGCTTGCGCGTTTTTGCTCCTCAATCTCGTAAAGCTTCGCGCGTAGCATGCTCATCGCATGGACCCTGTTTTTCTGTTGCGAGCGATCGTCCTGGCACTGCACGACGATTCCCGTTGGAAGATGGGTTATCCTTATCGCGGAATCCGTCTTGTTGACATGCTGTCCCCCAGGGCCCGAAGACCTGAAAGTATCTACCTTGAGTTCCTTCTCGTCCACTTCCACGTCAACCTCGTCGGCCTCCGGAAGTACAGCGACTGTCGCCGTTGACGTATGTATTCTCCCGCCAGCCTCCGTCGAGGGTATTCGCTGAACCCTGTGAACCCCGCTTTCATACCTGAGCTTGCCGTAAACTTCCCGTCCTTCGATCCTTACCACAAGTTCCTTTATCCCGCCGATCCCGGTTTCGTTAAGCGTTATGGTTTCCAGCTTCCAGCGGCGGTTCTCGCAGTACCTGGAGTACATTCTGAGGAGATCGGCCGCGAAAAGAGCCGCCTCCTCCCCTCCGGCTCCGGCCCTTATCTCAAGAAACACGTTTTTCCCGAGATTCGGATCTTTAGGCAGAAGAAGCTTTCTGAGTTTAGCTTCGAGTTCGCCTTTCTCCTCGGAAAGCTCTTCAAGCTCCTCACGGGCAAGAGGTGCAAGTTCCGTGTCATCGAGCAACTTGCGGTTCTCCTCGGCAGCCTCCGCGACTTCCTTTAACCGCGCGTAGACAGAGACTACGTCCTCAAGCTCCGCACGTTCCTTGGAGCACTTGATTCTCTGCTGGGCAGAGATATCAGGGTCGCCGAGCACCCTCTCAAGTTCAACGAACTTCCGCTCGAGTTCCTCAAGCTTCTCAAACAGCTTTTTGTCTTCAACGGGACTTGCCTGCATGCCAGAAATTATAGACAAAAAGTCTTTAAAACGTAAAAAAATTTCTTTGCGGCTCCGGCGAAGACGCTTGGGGCGTGATTCTTGTAATAATGTCACCATAGTGATACAATTTACTTTAATTATGGAATCATTGGAGATTCTTGAGAGAAAAATCAGAGAGTTTGTAGACAAAAACGCCAGGACTGCTGAAGAACACAACAGATTGCTTGAAGAGATTAAGGTGCTCAGAGAGAATGTCGCTTCGCTTGAAGCCGAAAAGGAGCGCCTCAGAACACGCGTCGACAATATGATAAGAGTAATTGAACAGCTCCTTGGCGAAGAATCGGTATGAAAGACAGGATAAAAGTAGTTTTCTTTGGCAAGGAATATTCAGTCCTTACAGATGCTGAGAAGAGTTACCTTATGAAAATTGTAGAGCATCTTGAACAAAAGATTGCCAAGGCAGCTGAAGACAACGCACCTGTAACTGTCCCTACTCCCGTTTTTCTGGCTTCTCTTGAGATCGTCGATGATTTCTTCGCATTGCAGAGGGAATTTGATGAGTTCAAAAGAACCGCGGAAAGAAAAACAGAAGAACTGGTCGGACTGCTCGAATCACCCGGAAGCCAAAAAGAACCCGTCCTTATTGAAGAAAGCCCCGAAGACCCTTTCAGATCAAGAGGAAACAGCTTCTGAGACCCGTTCCGGTTCCACATACATAAACGGTTACCGGGAAACCAGCCCGCAGGGTCCCGTCCTTGAGGAAAAAGATAGGCTGAGAAGAGATCTTCTCGAGAAAAGAAGGAATCTTCCCCAATCTCTGCGCCGGGAAAAATCCGCCCTGATTCTCAAGGTTCTTCTCTCCGAGAAGATTTTCTCCGACGCGTCGAGCGTCGCTCTTTACTTCCCCGTAAACGGCGAAGTCGACACTCGCGAAATATTCAAAAAATGCGTTGATCTTAAAAAAAAGGTTTTTTTTCCGAAAACCCTAGGCTCCGATCTTGTTTTCCTGAGAACAAGGAATATTGAAGAACTTACCCCTGGGGCCTTTGCCATCCCAGAACCCCCGGCGGACGCTGAACGCGCCCGCGGCGACGAGCTTGACCTCGTACTGGTACCGGGAGTGGCTTTTGATTTCTCCGGGAACAGAATCGGGTACGGAAAAGGTTTTTACGACAGGTTTTTAAAAGATATACCCAGGCAGATGCGCTTCGGACTGGCCTACCAGTTCCAGGTGTTAGAAAACATCCCTTCGCACGAAACCGACGTTAAGACGGGTCGCATAATCACAGAAGACGGAACCATCGACTGTCTGGAAAAAGAAGGAGACTGAAATGCAAGCACAATCAATACTGCTGTTTTTGCTACTCTTCGGACTTGGATTTGCCGCCCATTTCATCTACAGGATGATCAGGGAGAAAAACGGGATCCGCAAAAGCCAGAGTCAGGCCCAGACCATAATCGAAAAGGCCGAGAAACAGGCGGAAGAGATAAGAAACAGGGCCGAGAACAGGGCGAAGAAGCTCGTCAAGGACAGAAATTCCCAGATGCAGAAGATGTCGAGCGAAAAGCGCAGAGAGTTTTCCGCTACCGAAAAAAAGCTAAAGGCAAGGGAAGAGAAACTTGGCAAAGAATACGAGGAAATTGACAGAAAGAAGACGAAACTTGAGGAAGTAAAGGCGGATCTAGAGAGCAAGGACCTGACTCTTGATGAGAAGCAGAGAACTCTTGATGAGAACATCGAAGAAATAAAGGGAAAAATAGAGGAGGTGTCGGGTCTTACCCGCGAGTCAGCGAAAGCCGAACTGGTAAGACTGGTTGAGGACGATGCAAGACACGAGGCGGCGAAAAGACTCAAGCAGATAGAAGAAGAGTGCAATTCCTCGGCCGAGCGGAAGGCGAAAGACATAATATCCCTTGCCATACAGAGATATTCCGGAAGCTACACGAGCGAGAAAACCGTGTCGGTCGTCAATCTTCCGAGCGACGACGTAAAGGGAAGAATTATCGGGCGCGAAGGACGGAACATCCGCTCCATAGAGCTTCGTACCGGGGTGGACATCATTATTGACGACACGCCCGAGACGGTTGTGATTTCGTGCTTTAATCCCATCAGGCGGGAAGTGGCGAAGATTTCGCTTGAGCGGCTTATAGCAGACGGAAAAATTCACCCCGCAAGAATCGAGGAAGTTGTAACCGAGGTTGAAAAGGAAATAGAAAGGGAGATACAGAAAGAGGGAGAACAGGCTCTTTTTGATCTCGGCATAAGCGGCATGCACCCGGAACTGATAAACAAGCTTGGGATGCTTAAATACAGAACAAGCTACTCGCAGAACATACTCAATCACTCGATTGAGGTAGGGTTCATCTGCGGGATGCTCGCTTCCGAAATCGGTTACAACGAAAAACTCGCCAAAAGAGCCGGACTGCTCCACGACATAGGGAAAGCGGTTGATCACGAGGTTGAAGGCTCCCACGTGGACATAGGAGCGAACATCGTCAAAAAATATGGTGAACCCCCCGAAATTATTGACGCGCTTGAAAAAACCCATGACCCCCAACCCCAGGGAATCCTGCCGCTTCTCGTACAGGCAGCCGACGCCATCTCCGCCGCTCGTCCCGGCGCCCGGAGAGAAACCTATGAGAACTACGTGAAAAGGATCGAGAGCATAGAAGGCGTTGCGAGTTCTTTTCCGGGCGTCGAGAGATGTTATGCGATCCAGGCCGGAAGAGAGGTAAGGGTGATAGTGGAAAGCGACCAGGTGAGCGACGAGGAGGGAGCTATCCTTTCCCACGAAATAGCCAAGAAGATAGAAAAAGAGGTCGTTTATCCGGGTCAGATAAAAATCATGGTCATAAGGGAAAGCAGGGCAACGGCATATGCTTCATAGAGAACATAACGGCACTTCTGCCCCGGCTTTAAGGTTTATGGTATATTAGACACCACTTAAAGAGGAAAAACCGGCGGACGGGACTTCTCAAGGAGGATAAAATGTCACCACGAAGAAACGAGGAAGCGGAGAAAACACTCAAGCGGTTCAACAAGGAAGCGCTTGATTTCATGATTGAGAACCAGAGCAAAATCGCCTGCGCAATAGTCTACGCCCTGTCTCATCTGAACCAGCCGCTCATCGCGGGATACCAGCGCTATTTCAACAATAACGTAATCCTGAAATACGATTCAAAAGCGGTATTTGCCCACAACCCAGATCTTCCGGATTTTCTGTGCGCATATTTCATTTTAGTGAGAAAACCGGACAAGGCCGACAAGAAGGAAATCATTGAAGACTCCAAGGTATACGTCAACAATTTCCTGGAGTTTAACATGGAGATACTTTCCGGTATATCCTGCTTCGTCTTTGACATAGAAAACGGCGAGGTAATCGAAAGAGTCGACCGAGGGAAAAAGGAAAGCATGGAATCCGTCGAGTTTCTCAATATCTGAGCGTTCCGCTATTTTGTCCTTTCGATTTAAAGACCGGGAAATGAAATTGACCTTGGAACTGTCTTGAGAATTCTTGGACTAGAGATTTTGAGCGCTGAAACTAGACATGTTTCAGCGAGTCGATAAGAGCCCCAAGCGGTTTGTCGGACCCGGAGAACCTGTCCTTGAAAGTTCCCCCGTTTTCAAGCTTGAGCACACCCCTTGGGCACACGGCTGCACACACTCCGCATCCGACGCACGACGCTCTCACTATGTTTTCGCCCTTCTGCGCGTAAGCCCTGACGTCTATTCCCATCTCGCAGTAGGTGGAACAGTTCCCGCACGACATGCACTGGTCGCCGTTTGTGGTAATTCTGAACCTTGAAAGGTACCTCTGGAAAATCCCGAGGACGGCCGCCATAGGACAACCGAACCGACACCATACCCTGCTTCCCATTATGGGGTAGAAACCCACGCCTATGACCCCAGAAAAAATGGCCCCTATGTAGAACCCGTACCATTTCTTAAGAGACATCGAGGCTTCTCCGAACACCGCCCCCGATGTTGCGGAGTTAACCCAGAGAAGAATCGTCGTAACGACAATGAACACCAGCACGGAATGAACGACCCAGCGTTCTATCCGCCACGCCTTTTTCGATTTGTCGGAAAGCTGCCTCCACGGATCCCCCATGGTTTCCGCAAGCCCACCGCAGCCACAGACCCAGGAGCAGTACCATCTCTTGCCGAAATAGTAGGTAAGAAGCGGAGTGGCGATGAAGGTCATCACGGCCCCCCAGAAAACAAGGAACATTCCAAGTCCCCCGGGATGATTAACGAAATAGCTTAAAGTGCCCGGGAACAAGTATTCAGGTTTAAGCGGCCAAAAGTAGCTTAGGTAGAACTCGGGCTGGTTAAAGAGCATAAGTAGGTTGGGGATAAGAAAGGCGAACCCAAGCTGGAAAAACATAACGGAAGCCGTTCTTATTTTCTGGTAGCGATTATGCCTGTATTTCATGAACATTCTTACTCCGAAAATGAAAACGGCCAAGGTGTAGAGAAAACCGTAGAAAAACCAGTTGTTGGCAGGAGAACCTGAAAGGGCCAGAGAAAGCGGGTTTACGATCTTTATTCCCCCCGCCAAGTATTCGGGAAACCAGTAGAGAGCTATGTAGAAACCGGTGAACACAATGCCGACAAGCCAGCCGAGAACCCCCCTGCTGGTTAACCCTCTGAAGTAGATGTTATCATGCTTTATTCCGGAAACGGTGCCCTTGAAGTTAAGGTAGAAGTAAAACGCCGTACCGAAGGAAACGGGAAGGAATACCAGGAGAAATCCGGCCCACGTACCGCCTGGAGGCATGCCCATGGACTGAAGGGCAAACATCAGTATTCCGAAGCCCAAAACGGCAAGAGAGATCTTTTCTCCGGTTCCAAGCGGCTTGTCCGGGGCCTTCTCCGGCTCCTCAAAACCGAGGGCTTCTTCGTCAAAATCGTAATCTATAACATCTTGTTCCATCAGGCTGCCTGTTTCCTTATCTCCTTTATTATTTCCGCTTCGCATTTTTCGTAGAATTCCGGATCGAAATTGGCATCCCCCAGATGATCGAGCACATAGTCAAGGGATCTCTTCTCCGCCACCCAGCTCTCGCAAACCCTGTGGCTGTAGCGAAGGCCCATGACGTTTATGCCGCAGACAACTCCGCCCTTTGTAACGATTCTTATTGAACGGCCATGGTCGGGATGCTCCCAGTAAAAATTGTCCTCCCCTTCAACGGGAAGGTTTCTCACTGTACCGTAAGTCTGGTACTCAAGATCGAAAAACTTGGCCGAGTTATACCATATCCCCGGGTCATACACGCTGTGTCGGCCGGCTATTACCTCTCCCGCCACTTTTCCCTGGTTCTTGCCCGTGTACCAGACCTGCTGAATAAGGTTCCTTCCCTCCCCCTCGGTGATTATCTCGGCGCAGTCCCCGGCAGCAAACACATCCGGGGTATCGGTACTGAAACTCCAGTCAACTAGAATCCCCCTCCCTGTCTTTATCCCGCTTGCCTTGGCAAGGGCTACGTTGGGACTTACCCCCGCAGTGAGACCGACGATCTGGCATTCTATGAATTCCTCTTTGTTAGTCACAACTCCCCGCACTCTTCCGGAATCGTTCCCTACTATCTCCTTAAGTTCCGTTAAGAGCCTGAGATCGATCCCCTGCTCCAGAATCACGCGGTTTATCATCTGTGATTCCTCAATCGGAAGAACGTTAGTCCAGTAGGACTCTTCTCTCACCAGGAATGTGACGTGGATATTGCGAGAATGGAGCATCTCGGCAAGTTCGATCCCGATCAGGCCCCCTCCAACTATAACGGCGCTTCGGGCTCCTTTTACGTTCTCGTAAAGAAGCCTGAGATCCATAAGGCTGTAGAGGCCCTGTACTCCTCCGAGATCTTGACCGGGCCACCCGAACTTGTTTGATTTGGATCCCGTGGCGATAAGCAGCTTATCGAACGAAACGGGATCTTTTTCGTGCATAATGAGCTTTTTTCCGGCAGCATCGATTTCGGCAACCCAGCCCCTTATCAAATCAATGCGGTTTTTCCTCCAGAGACTGTCCTCGTAGGGCTTGGTGTCCTTGTAGCTCATGTGGCCCATGAATATGTACATGAGCGCCGGGCGGGAATAGTGAAAGGAGGACTCCCCCGAGATCATGACGATCTCCCAGTCGGGCTGGAGCCTGCGTATGCTCAGGGCAGCTGCAACTCCGGTCACCCCATTTCCGATAATCGCTACGCGCATGGCTGGTTTTCTCCCCTACCCCAAACCGAGTTAAACTCTACGCACAGGGCAGATGCTACTTTTCGAACCGCTCTCTCTGATCCGGATTGTTCTCGAGAAAAGCCTGGAGATGCCTGTCCGAATAAGACCCTTTCGGATAATACTGGTCGTAGAAATCCACGTCTATGTGCATCGCCTGAAAAACTAATCTCATGTACATGGGATCAATAAACGCGGGAAATCTGCCGTAAGTGTCATAAATGTAGTTCGCGACATCCCTTACAATCTGCATGGTGGTCTCCGTCGGTCTTGGGGCCTTCATGAGATGCCTGTCGGGTTCCGTATAAGGAAAAGGCTTGTCGGATTCCCAAGCTTTCCACTTGTGGGCCAAGAAGTGATCAATCGCATCATCCATGTTCTCGTAGTAAGGCGGACAGTAGGCTTCGAAAACCCCGTCTTTTCCCACGGGAACGGTAGTGGGAGGATCGATCGTACCCTTTTTCGGCTGGATAAACCGGAATCCGAGCCCTTTGAACAGGTTCGGGGCGGCTCCCATGGCAAATCTCGGTATGAAGCCCGTAAACGCCCATCCGGCAAGTCCCAAAGGCTGGAGGGCAAGGGCCATGTTCTGCGTAATAAACGCCTGCTCAACGTTAAGTCCCGTTAGGATTCTTACTTCAAGGTCAAACAGAGAAAGCTTGATATCACCCTTGAGCCTGCCACTCTCCACCCACTTCTCAACGCCCGCGGGCTTCCCGGTAAGATCGTCGATAATCGTGAATCCGTAGCTGTGAGCACAGTAAAGGGTAAGAAGATTCAGATATTCCTCAGTTACGTCCGTGACCGGAACAAAAAGCGTGGAGCCGGGCTTGTTTGCATTCCACTGGTTAAACTCGAAAAGCCCCGGCATCTTATCGGGCATGTCCGCCCTTCCGTCCTCAAGTTTGTTAAGGCTTTCCCTGTAAAGTTCCAGGACCCTCGCGATTTTCTCCTCGCGGGAGAGCTTGAAAAACAGATCGATCTCATGCTCCTTGGGAAGCATGTTCTTCACGTCCACGTGGTAGAGGCCGTTGTCATTTGTGAAAAAAAGCTCAGTCCCGTGGTTGTTGCACGCAGAAGGCCAGGTTCTTCCCGTCCACTGGCAGAGAAGGTCTATCCCGTTCTCCGGCGGCAGGTCGGCTAGGCAAAGCCCGGTTAGCCCCGTTCCGGCCCACACCAGAAGTGCTTCCTCCACTTCGGTAAGGGGCACGGGATCATATTTCGACTTGAACTCAAGGGTGCTGTCCTTAAGCTCCATTCCAAGGCCGAATCTCCTTGAACGCCTGTTGAATATGGAATCGAAAAGCGGGTATTTAAGTGCTTCCTCAATTCTCTCGTTCAGAACCGTTTTGTCGAGTTTGCCGTTTTTCATCGTTTGAATCTCCTTGAGTCTGGTTGAGTGATAAAGTGAATTATACCAAAAATCAGGCGGTTTTTCCCCTCTTGAAATCCCTTGCCCATGATTTGAGGGTTTCAAGGGCGAGACGGCTGCATTTCGGGCGGGTTACCATGATATCCTTGCCGAAAAGTTCCCTTAGGTAGTCGGAGTCGAGCTCTCCGATCCGCTCCACGGTCTTTCCCTTTATAAATTCCGTAAGAACAGAAGCTGCAGCCTGGCTTATCGTGCAACCTTCCCCGTCAAAACTTATATCTTCTATGACTCCCCCATCGGCCGTGCGAATATAGATATTCAGAGTGTCTCCGCAATTCGGGTTGCCTCCCCTAAGAGTCACCGTGGGGCTCTCAAGCGGACCGAAGTTTCTCGGATTTTCGTAGTGATCCATGATCATTTTCATTCTTTCTTCTTCAATCATGTGACCGCACCGTGCCTTTTTACCTCGTTTTTTATCCTCGCATAAACCGCGCTGAGACCCCTTACTCTTCTTATCCCGAGTTTCTGGGCCACTCCGAGCTGGGAGATAAAGTCCACCGGCGCGGATTCGATCTCCTCAGGGCTCAGACCGTCAAAGGCGCTCACGAGAATCGACACAAGTCCCCTCACGGTCGGAAACGGTTCCGGGACGTCAGCGAATATGCGGGCCTTGCCGTCTTCTATCTCGACCCAGATAAAAACCGGGGTTTCACACTCGTGCACCTGGTGGAGGTCTCTGTCCACACGTTCGGCGAACCTCCTTGGAATCTCAGGAAGGTCTTCCGAATAATCTATCAGGAGCTCTATCATTTCCTGACGGTCCGCCCCTTGAAATTCCCTGACTATTTCATCTATGCTGGCCATTTCCCCGCAATCTCAAAAAAAAAGGATGCGGACCCGTAAGACCACATCCTTTCTCATTCACGCAAAAAACGTTTCTCCTTTTATTTTTCTATCGGAGCCCTTACAAGGTTCCCCCACTCGGTCCACGAGCCGTCGTAATTCCTGACGCTCTCAAACCCGAGAAGATAGGTAAGAACAAACCAGGTGTGAGAAGAGCGCTCCCCTATCCTGCAGTAGGCAATCACGTCCTGATCCTTGCTTAGCCCCTGCCCCTTTTCGTATATCTCGACAAGCTCATCGGCCGAGCGGAAAGTTCCGTCCTCATTGGCGGCCGTAGCCCAAGGGACGTTTACCGCACCCGGAATATGTCCTCCGCGAAGCGCGCCTTCCTGAGGGTAAGCCTCCATGTGAAGCAGTTCTCCCGAATATTCCTTCGGGGAACGGACATCGACAAGCGGCTTGTCCGAGTTCATGTGTCCAAGGACGTCATCGCGAAAAGCCCTTATCGACTCATCGACAGCCGACACTTTGTAATCGGTTTTCGGTCTTTCGGGAACCTCTTTTACCATATCTCTTCCCTCGTCGACCCATTTCTGCCTGCCACCGTCCATTATAAGACATTTTTTATGTCCAAGCACCTTGAAGGTCCAGAATGCGTAGCAGGCCCACCAGTTGCTCCTGTCCCCGTAGAAAACCACCGCGTGGTCGTTTGAAATGCCTTTTTCCGAAAGCAGTGCCTCGAAATCCTCCCTGCTAACGTAGTCCCTTATAAGCTGATCCTGAAGTTCGGTCTGCCAGTCGAATTTCACCGAATTTGTTATGTGTCCTATTTCATAAAGCAATATGTCCTCATCCGATTCCACTATAACGATATCGGGGTCGTCGATATGCTCCTCTACCCAGTCCGTGCTTACCAAAACATCCGGGTTCGCGTAATCCGCCATTTCTGAAACCTCCGTTCGACCACGTAGCTTCGCGGCCTTTTACAATATTTAGGTAATTATAAATACACGGGACCGGGTTTTCAAGGAAGCCCCTAGGGATCGCCGGAGCCTGTGGGAAACTTGATTTTCGGGGAGGATTGCGTGATAATTTCTTGGTACGCACAGTCTCAGGAAACCTTAAAATGGCGGAAACAGAAGAGCAGGAAACAGAAGAAATGGCGGAGCAGGAAACCGAGGCGCCGGATGAAAACGAAGTTGCCCCAATAATCTGGTCCCAGAAAAGGGTTCCGAACATAGAAAAGGGATATAACCCAAGCGTGCCTTTTTACATGATGGGAATCTTCGTCGCGCTCATAATCCTGAGCATGATTTTCGCCAAGATCACATCCTGAGCGCACAACCTCACCCCCCGCCCAGAGCCATGGACAGGAAAAATCGCGCTTCATCCGTCTCAAAGAACCAGAGCGCCCTGAAAATAGTCTGGTCCGCCCTGCTGCTTGCCATGTTCGCCTACACTGCGGTGGTTTTCGTTTTCAAATCGCCCGAGGCGCCGGATGTCAGAGAAAACGTAAAGGCAGCATTTCTTCTGGGAGGAGCGGTGCTTGGAGTAATTTCCCTTCTCATATACAAGTTTACCCTTTCTGAGAAATCGCTTCGCAAGAAATTTCTCTCAACTCAAGGCCAGGAGCCGGGGAAAAGGCTAGAGGAACTCTCAAACCGTATCTTGCTCCCGCATGTGGTTCCCTGGGGAATAAATGAGACCGTTGTGCTGCTTGGATTCGTGCTCGCATTTTTAAGCAAAAACCCCCAAGACATAATTCCTTTCTCAATAATAGGAATCATCCTGCATATCTACATGTATCCTAGGGTGGAGCAGCTTGTCGAGAGGACAAGAGATTCAGTCCAAGATGCGTGATCACTCAAAAAAGCGCCTTATCTCCATCTGAGTCTCCTCGAGGGAACCGGAAGCTTCTATTACCTTGATCCTTGGGATCTTTTTTTCAATCAGCTGTCTGTAACCCTCGTCCACTCGGTTATGGAACTCAAACGGTTCCTCGTCCATCTTGTTTCTTTCTCTACCGCGGTCCTTGAGTCTCAAAAGCGCCTGCTCAACCGGTATCGAAAGAAAAAACGTGACGTCGGGCTCAACATCGAGACTTGATGCCACGGCCATGCGGAAAACCAGGTCAGGGTCAAGCTCCCTTCCCGAGCCTTGGTAAGCAAGGGTCGAATCGTAGTACCTGTCGCAAATGACCGTGTAACCGTCTTTCAGTTTCGGCAGTATGAGCTCCCTTACGTGCTGGGCCCTGTCCGCGCAGAAAAGACAAAGTTCGGCATAGGGCTCAATATCGATATCCCTCCGGTCGAGAATCTCGTTTCTTATCGCCTCGCCGAACTTGCCCTCGCCCGGTTCCTTTGTAAAAAACACTTTGCTTCCCTTAACAGAGAGGTAATCGGCCAGAAGCCTCGCCTGGGTCGATTTGCCGCTTCCGTCTATTCCCTCGAATGTGATAAATCTGCTCACACTGCGCCTCCCGGGGTTTTGTCCTGACCTCGAGACAAAAGTCCCGTCATCTTCCTGAGGTTCTTGATTTCCCCAGGGTTCAGGTCACGCCACTCCCCCTTGCCAAGCTCGCCGAGACGTACGTTACCACACGAAATTCTCTTAAGCCTAGCAACCCGAAGGCCAAAGGCCTCAAAGTATTTTTTCACAAGGTGCTTTCTCCCCTCGTGAAATGAAATGCTTACCCGCGTGCGTCTAGGGGACACTTGAAGAACACTCACTGAATCCGGCTTCGTAAACCGTTTCTCAATTTCCGTCCCCTCGCCAAGTACCGCTTCGAGATCATCCGGCACCTCTCCCGAAACTTCGGCCAGATAAGTCTTTACCACCTTGTACCTGGGGTGATGTATTCTGTTTGCAAGTTCCCCGTCGTTTGTGAGAATCAGAAGCCCCTCAGAGTCGTAGTCAAGCCTGCCGACGGGGTAAACCCTCTGCTCTATGTCTCCCAGGAAGGACGTTATCGTCTTCTTTCCATCTTCCATGGACTTGAGGGAAGTGAGGTAAAAGGGAGGCTTGTTAAGCATCACGTATCTTTTCCTTTCCTTGCGCACGGGTTTTCCGTCAAGCACTACCATGTCGGCACTCTCATCCACCACGGAACCGAGAGTACGAAAAACCTTCCCGTTTACAGTTATCCGTCCCGCCTTTATAAGGTTATCCGCTTTTCTTCTTGATGTTATTCCGCACTCGGAAAGAAATCTGTTAAGTCTCATTCGATTGGACCGGCAATCTCTAAATTCATCTTCCATAAGCGAGTTTTCTCTATGCATCTCTAAATATACACCACAAAGCCGGACATTCACGGTTATACCGGGCTGCCTTTTCGCAAACCGCAGCCGGCAAGGACCACGATTTATGAACCTTCGAGTCCCCTGACATGGGAAGCTCGTTTCTCTTATTTTTCCGGAAACAGCCCTGGCAACCAACGGGAAGCAAGTTCGGCCGGAAAGGCAAGTCTCAAAGGGGCACGAGTGCTCCGTGAAACCAAGACTCCCCGTTTCAACAGAACAGACGTGACGCGACGGGCGTGACGAGGACTTGAACCGAGAAGGCGGGTGACTTCTCCTCTTGGAAGCTCTCCACGGTAAAAGGCATCTCTCATGATGATTCCGGATTGAGGGGGAAGTTCGCCTGCACGGATCTCCTCTTCGGTCCAGAGCATGATTCTGTTCAGAAGGCGGTCCGGCATTATGAGCCCCTTCATGAAATCCACCTGGTCGATGCAGGTGGTCAGGAAAAAACGTGTGAATCCCGCCAAGGCCTCTTCGCTCAGAGAACCCCGGCCGTCAAGGTCGTTGCGGCGGCCCGCATCACATGCCATCAGATGGTTTTTGTACTCTCTCTCTTTACGAACAAGCCCTCTTGAAACCGACCATATACGGACTGCGTCCAGGGCTTCCGACAACATGGCGTCGGACATGAGGCGGGCAACGCGTCCGTTTCCGTCCAGAAAAGGATGTATCCAGAGCAGTCTGTGATGAGCCGCCGCGGAAGCCAGGATAGCGTCGGTTTTGCCGAGATTTCCGTAGACACTTTCAAACCGCTTCATAAAACGGGGCACCGCCCCAGGACTGACGGGAACATGGCGACCCACTCGGACATCGTAATCACGGAGTTCGCCAGGAACAACGCTGACAATCTCACCCGTATCCGGATTTTCCACCTGAAGCAGTTCCTGGGGAAGCAGTTTCCCGAACTGGCAGTGGATTTCCTGCAGACAGGCAACTGCGGTCGCCCCGCCCTTGAGGACTTCTTCGTCAATCCATTTCTGAACGGCTATATGGGCCCGGGCTTCAAGCTGAAGGTTGCGCTTCTCGGTATCGGCGCTGTAGTCGTCTTTGAGTGCCCTCCCGATATCCGTCAGGTGAGTGTCGTGTCCTTCGATAAGATTGCTGTAGTAGCAGTTCATCGTCCTTACGAGATCGGAAAGGGACTTGACTATGCCCTCCGGCAGGCCGCGGCGAAGACCCGCCGCACGCTGCGCCAGCTCAACAGCCAGGTCCGTCAGTTCTCCGCGGTGTCTTGAAGTTTCGCCTACAAGAAACGGTTCCATCAGGCTGACCGTCTCGCCACGATCCTCCGCACCGCATGCTATGGCCATTTTGATGGCCGGTTTTTTGTCCGGTTCAATATCACTCATAAGACAAATGATACCATGAAGTTAGATTCATTTCAAGACTTTTATCTGTATTTGTTTTGTCCGGTTCTAAGTCCGCAATATTCAGAGATTACCATGCGGTTTCAAGCATTCCAGAAAGGTAAACATTCGTGTCCGTACCGGTCTGTTTTCTCGCGACCCGTATAGATAAGAACCGATCTCTTGTTGTCGGGGTTCAGTTTTTTATAGAAATTAAGCCCCTTGAACAGACTGGAGCTGAGGGTCTGCGTCGTTTTTATTTCATAGGAAACCACATCAGCGCCATCCTGCTCCAAGAGATCAACCTCGTTGCCCGTGTTGTCCCTGAAGAAATACAGAGACGGAGACTCGACGTTGTTAAGTTTCCGCTTGACCTTTTCCATTACGACCAGATTTTCAAAAAGCATCCCCTTAAGCGGATGCGATTTCACGTGCTCAACTGTGCTGATCCCAAGCAGATAGGAAGCAAGTCCCACGTCGCAGAAGTAAAGCTTCGGCGTTTTCACGATCCGTTTCCTGAAATTTCTGTAGTGCGGCGGAAGAAGATAAATGATATAGCTTGCCTCAAGAACCGAGATCCATGCGTCTACAGTTTTGCCGTCAACCCCTATATCATTGGCCATTCGGGTCTTGTTGAGCATCTGCCCGACATTCGAGGCGCACAATCTCAGGAAACTCTCGAACTGTCTTAAATTCTTAATCTCCCTTATATCCCTCAGGTCTCTCTGTATATAGGTATCGGTATAAAACGAAAGCGCCTCGGTAGGGTTCAGGTTCCTGTCAATTATTGCCGGATAGAATCCCCGATAGATCAGATTTTCGTATGAGGACTTTTCCTCCAGTTCCTCAAGCGAGAAGGGAAGCAGGTTTACAAGCGCCGTCCTTCCGGCAAGCGACTGGGAAACCATGTCCGTCAGACTGAACTGATGGCTCCCGGTCAGAATGAACTGTCCGGCCTGACCGCTACGGTCCACGATTCCCTGAATATAAGAGACCAGATCGGGAACATGCTGAACCTCGTCTATAATCGTTGTTTCCGATTGCGCTAGGAATCCTCTCGGGTCTTTCCGAGCGTGCTCCCGCATATCGGGGTCTTCCAGGCTGAGATAAAGATGCTCCGGAAAACATTTCACCGACACCGTCGTTTTTCCTGACTGGCGAGGTCCCGTAATCGTTATAACAGGATACCGACGGGCCAGACCTAGAAGCTTGCTTTCTATCGTACGACTTATCATATTTTTTACAATTATGGAATATGATTCCGAATTTGTAAAGTTTTTTTTTATTTCCTTCCGATTGGTACTAAATCTGAAAACCGGCAGGTCGGACCACTCACGCAGTTCAGCGGTTCATCCGGTTATCAATCAGATTGTCAATCACCGATGGGTCGGCAAGCGTTGAAGTATCGCCAAGATCAGCATAATCGTTGGCGGCGATGCGGCGCAGGATCCGGCGCATTATTTTGCCCGAGCGGGTTTTCGGAAGACCCGGAGCCCACTGTATAAGGTCGGGAGAGGCGATCGGCCCTATTTCCTTTCTCACCCACTTAACCAGCTCGCCTCGAAGCTCTTCTGAAGGCTCGGAATCGGCGTTAAGTGTCACGTAGGCATAGATGCCCTGGCCCTTTATCTCGTGCGGATAGCCCACAACGGCCGCCTCGGCGACGCTTCCGTGCGACACCAAAGCACTTTCCACCTCGGCCGTGCCCATCCGGTGACCGGACACGTTTATAACATCATCGACACGCCCAGTGATCCAGTGATAACCGTCCTCGTCGCGACGGCAGCCGTCGCCGGTAAAATACTTGCCCGGATAGGCGGCAAAGTAAGTTTCGACGAAACGGTCGTGATCTCCGTAAACCGTACGCGCCTGTCCCGGCCATTAATCGGCTATGCAGAGATTTCCCTCAGCCGTGCCTTCCAAGACGCTGCCTTCTGAATCAACCAGTTCCGGACGGATCCCGAAAAACGGCAGTGTGGCTGAGCCCGGCTTTAGGTCCGTTACACCGGGAAGCGGGGTTATCAGGACGCCCCCGGTCTCGGTCTGCCACCAAGTGTCCACTATGGGACAGCGTCCGTCGCCGACAACTTCGTAGTACCACATCCAGGCTTCGGGATTGATCGGTTCTCCCACGGTGCCAAGAACGCGAAGCGAGGCGCGGGAGGTTTCCTTAACCGGCCCGTCTCCCTCGCGCATAAGCGCCCGGATAGCCGTGGGGGCCGTGTAGAAAATACTGATGTTGTGCTTGTCGCAGACCCTCCAGAAGCGTGACATGTCCGGATAACCCGGAACCCCTTCAAACATCACGGTCGTGGCGCCGTTTGCAAGCGGTCCGTAGACGATGTAGCTGTGGCCGGTTACCCAGCCGACATCGGCCGTACACCAGTAGATCTCCCCTTCATGGTAATCAAACACGTACTGGTGGGTCATCGAAGCGTAAACAAGATAGCCGCCGGTTGTGTGCAAAACCCCCTTGGGCTTTCCGGTCGAACCCGAGGTGTAGAGAATGAAAAGCGGATCCTCAGCGCCCATTTCCTCCGCCGCACAATCAACGGCGCACTACCAATACCTTTTTTACGATCGAGTCCACAGCGCCGTCCTCAAGCGCCTTGTCCATGTTTACCTTAAGAGGCACCCTGCGAGCGCCGCGAAGCCCCTCGTCCGCCTAATGACTATCTCCGATTCACAGTCAGAAATCCTCCCTCCAAGCGCCTGCGGCGAAAAGCCTCCGAACACTACCGAATGAATGGCGCCTATGCGCGCGCACGCGAGCATGGCGAAAGCGACCTCGGGAATCATCGGCATGTATATGGTTACCCTGTCGCCCCTGCGGACACCGAGAGACTTAAGGACGTTAGCCATGCGGCAGACTTCGCTTTTGAGCTCCGCGTAAGTGAACTTTCTGTCTTCAGCAGGGTCGTCCCCCTCCCATATGATTGCGATTTTGTCAGGAGTTTTCTCCGCGTGGCGGTCAACGCAGTTTGCTGACACGTTAAGGGTTCCGTCGTAGAACCATCTGATTGACACTTCCCCAGAACCGTAGCTTGTGTTCTTCACCTCGGTATAAGGCCTGATCCAGTCAATCCGCTTGCCGTGGGCCCCCCAGAATCCCTCCGGATCCTTGACTGACTGACGATACATCCAGTTGTATTCATCCCTGTTTATCAGGGCTCCTTCTGTAACGGCTTCTGAGGGTGGAAAATTCTTCGGTTTTGGCATGGATTTCCTTCTTGCCGTGTTAGCAAACTTCCATATGAGACACTCTATCCACACTGTATACATGTGTCAAAGAGTGCTGAAAAAACAATGGCAGCCTTTAAGCTGCCATTGTTCAATAAGTTTTTACAGGCAGTTAAGAAACCGCCGGTTTCAGAAAAATTTAGGCTCTTCTTCTGAGGAAGATAATGGGAAACAGAACCGAAGCCGTAAGGAATAGTTTAAGCAAAGCATTCTGAGGCGTATGTCCCGATCCGGCGATTGCGAATCATTCATCATCATTCTGTTCATTCTCCTGCACAGTCATAGCGTCTGGGTGGTGTGTTAGCAGGGTGGTCTTTATAAATTCCAGAACCGAAGATGAAGATAGACGGAGGAAAACCACCACCTGCACTCATGCCCGCACTTTCGTTCAGGTCTGCTACTTCGATGTAACCTATCTTATCTGATGTGCCGGGAATAGTGCCCTCTACGGTCATATCATGCATACCATCATCAGGATCACTGGGTTTATCCCAGCGGTAGTAGACCGTAGCGAAATCTCCTATTTCTGGATCGCCACCGCTTCCGCAGGTTAACGCATTTCGGAACAGAGTTGATATTTTCTTGTCATTCCCTGGTAGTTTAAGGTCCGTGACAGTAAGATCAAGGCCGTTCAGGCCAGGGTCGTTCCCGTTCAAAAACACTGTACCTTCCCTGTTCATACGCATGATGAAGGTGTATATGTCTCCACTTTTCAAGTCTCCTGTCCCAAAGCAAGCGTCAATACGATTTAGCTGTTCTGTAAGCTGTTGACCAAGTTTCATTCTCAATGCTAATGCTTCTTCTCGTGAAAGCGGGGGAGTCTTACCTTCATCCCGAATTATCCCAAGTACTATACCCTCGACTAATTTTTGAGTCTCTCTGATAACATCCTGTACGTAGGCTTTAAGGCTGACTTCGTCTTTTACTGTTGCGGCTGGATTTTCAAGCGTTATATTTTCACAAAGTTCCGGAAGAGAGAAGAAACCTGCATTGTTATCATCATGATGAAAACCTGCTACGAAAGTTAACACTCCGCGGGAGGAATCTACCTTGACAGCGCAGGCAACTCTGTTTTCCTGTTTGTACATGTACGGTTCGCAAGTTGTTTCCTCAATGTCCGATTCCATGATTAATTTGTCCAAAGTACTATTGCGACCCTTCTTATAATCGTAAGAACGCAAACTAGGGTGTTCCGCGTGGTTTAATAGAACTTCCTCCCCTACTAGGAGCAACGTGTACACTTTAAGTTCGCTATTATTGTATTCCTCTTTTTCCCTAAAATCCTTATACAATAATACCAAATCTGTATCCTTATCTGGGAGTTCATCATCATTGTCAATTTTTTCAAAATCTGCAAATACGTAAGAGAGAAAACCTTTTATCTGATCTTCATCTGCTGGATTCGTGACCTGATTAGCCGGCATTGGGTTAGCCATCTCTTCCTCATCGCCACCGCACGAAAGAACAAATCCCAAGGCAAAAAATACACCTAAAGCTATTCCATATACTCTGTATCTCATCTTAATTATTTTACCTCCTTTCTTGCTAACAACACAACATTGGATTGAAACATAAGGGCACTTCTAACCCGGATTTCTCACGGTAAGATATAGAAAAAGACGTTGTTTGTGTTATAATAAAGCACGAGGAGACAACAGCCTTATGAGTACATAGTGTACCACCAATCAACTTGAATTTCTACCCTCCTTCAAAAATTCCACAACCACAAAAAACAACTCCAAACCCCAAAGAACCCGGAGGCACTTGCGTAGTTGAGTATGTCCATACAGGGCAAGGGGTTTGAGAAGGGGCAGAAAACTTTTTACCCCAGGATTTCCATCAAAACCCCTTAAAACCACCTGATTCTCTGTGGAAACCAAAAATTCCACCCCAAGACAAAATCAGTTCAGGTGAATGGCAGGGGATACATGCCCATCAAGGCAAAGGGTATTCAGAATGTTTTGTATTTCAGTCGTAAGCGGTAGAGTTAGAGTATGCAGATAATTGTAGGTGCGCTGAGGCGGGTTGGCGTCGGGCTTTGCGCTATGACTCTGCTGGGCATTTTAGCCCTCGGCAATGTGGGCAGCGTGTGGGCTGCGGCTGTATGCAGCGACACACCCGGCGTGGGAGACTGGATACTGTGCGAGGAAAACGACGATTCGCTTCTCCAGATCGATGCCCGCGGCGTCACCATCGAGACAACCAGCAGCAACACTCACGGAGTCCGTAGCCGTCACACAGGCACTGGGAACAGCGCGATTGTTGTCCGAACCGCCCCGGACCCCCAGAATCCCGGACTTGTGAAACTAAGCACCATAACGACCGGCGGCAATAATGCCCATGGCATCTACGGCCATCGTTCAGGAGGCAGTGGTTTAGTCCAGATCAACGTCAATAAAGCGAAAATTACGACGACGGGCCTACAGGCGGACGGCGTTAACGGACTGTTCCAAGGCGATGGCATATTCAGGACAACTGTGCGCGACAGTTCAATCGTGGCACAGGGCCAGAGATCCGCCAGCATTTTTGGACGGCACTTTAAATCTGGCCATATTCAAATCAATGTCCGCAACACCAAAATCGAAACCAGAAGTACGGCGGTGGACAGTGATGGCCGTACAACGGCCCACGGCATCTGGGGTTGGATTAGTAGACCAGAGGGCACTGGCAATATTGACATCGACGTGCTGGGCGGTTTGTTCGAGACGGCGGGCACAGTTTCTCACAGCATTGTCGGACAGCACCCGGGTACCGGCGATGTCGAGATGGACATTCTTCTGGATGCCTCGGTCGTGACAGAGGGCAGACAAGCCTACGGTATTTTGGGATGGCAGCAGCAAAATGGCAGTGTTGACCTGAATATCCGGGGCACTACCGTCAACACCAAAAGCACGCAAGTCGGGACCAACGGTCGTACATCGGCCCATGGTATCTTCGGGGTGGTCCAAAACCCAGCCAACACGGGCGACCTGGCCATCAAAGTGCAGGACAGTTCGATCGAAACTGCGGGCATAGCATCTAACGGCGTTTACGGATTGAACTAGGGCAGCGGCAACATTGACATCAATGTGCAGGGCGGCTCAGTCAAGACAACAGGCACGGCCTCTTTCGGCATTTACGGGCTGCACCAAGGCAGCGGCAAGATTGACATCGCCACGGGCGGGAGCCACACAATCTCTACGACCGGATCCAATGCTGCCGGCATCGTAGCCTATCACTACGGGACGGCGCCCGTGCGTCGCATGACCGTCACGGTGGGCGGCAGGGTCGATGCGAGCGGGGCGGGAGCCCAAGGTGTACGGGTAGGCAATGTGTCTCAGGGCACCGTGGTTGGTGCTGCTACTCTAGACGCGGAGGGCTTGCGCCAGCAGACAGTAATCGTGAACAAACGAGTGTACGGCGGCTCGGGTGCAAACGCGGCAGGGGTCTTTCTCGCGGGTGGCGGCAAGGTCGTCATCGGGCCGAAGGGAAGCGTTGGCGTGACCTCCGGCATTGCGATTCTGGCGACGGGCGATGTGCCACCGCCCAACCCCAACCCCAACAACATCCAGGTCGTCAAGCCCAGACTTCGCGTCGACATGAACCTCGCTGGCCGTCGGCTTGCAGGGGTCATCGGGGATGACTGGATCATCAACGACGGCGGCGGGACGACGATCTACGTCAATAATGTAAAACTTCACGATGCCGATACGGGCACGACTGGCCGCGCAGCTCCCAATGGAGCGCGAAACGTCAGAATCAGGGCGGAAGGCGTTAAAGTGACCGATCGCACCACGGATCCCTGGGTCATTACCGATCCGGCAGCCGGTATCATAGCCGACCGGGATTTTGCGGTGATGGACTTTGAAGAACCCACGAGTCCGCCATCACCACCCGTATTCATTGAAGAGTATGCTCCTCGTGCCGCTATCTATGAGGTTCTGCCCGCATTCCTGTTCAGGCTTGACGCCTAGGGGATGGAAGATGAGCGCATCGCATGGCCCGCTTCGCCAGCGTGGGCACGGGTCACGGGAGGAATGGGGTCGTACACGCCCGAGAACGCGAGCGTAGGTGCCGAATTCGATTTCGAGCGCTTCTCCGCCGAAGCGGGGTTGAATGTCCCGCTCGGCGAGATTGTCGAAGCCTCGATATCGGTGCGCGGCGTTCGCGGTTCTGCGGATGTAACATCTCCTGTTGACGGCGGAGATATCAAGGCCGAAGGGGTTGGAATAACGTTTGGCGCTTCCGTAATAGGAACGAACGCCTGGTACGTGAAGGGGCGCTTCTCGGTGACTAACTACGAACTGGATATCGAATCAAGCACACTGGGACAGCTCAAGGCGGGCGTTGATGCGCTCGGCCGCTTTATGGACCTTGAAGCCGGAAGGCGCATCCAATTGAGCGAGACAATGAAGCTGACGCCGCGTGCCTGGGTGACGCACTCGGCCTTTGATGTGGACGCCTTCACCGACTCGGTGGATACCCGCGTTTCCCTGGACGACATGTCCCGCCTCACGGGTGGAGCGGGAATGGCTGCCGAGACGGTGCGCCCCGCCGGGAACGGAGAACTCTCTCTGTGCGGGTCTCTGGGTGTGGAGCGGGTCTTCAGAGGAGCGCAGACCAGCGTTGACGTTTCGGGGGAGATGCTCTCTTCACGGTCGGCCGGGACCCGGCTGCTGCTGGGCCTCGGCGGAACCTACCGACAGAACCGCTTCTCGCTGACAGCAGATTTCTCAGCCACAGGCCTCGGTTCGGACGATCAGCAGTATTCTGGACGGACCACATTCGGCATCAATTTCTAGGGCGCGGACCGAGGGTGGACAGACAGTGCACCAAGCACTTTGTAGCAACACATCCAAACACGCTCATAAATGTTTGAGCTGGGACTGTAGCATATCGATCATCTGCTTGTGATATGCAGCGTTATGGGCAGTCAGAGATTATACTGGAATCGAAACCGCAGGCGTATTCTGTATGGGGAAGTGATACCGCAGGAGGAGAAGGTGTTTGGCAGGAGGCAAGTGGAGAGGTTTGTCCGAATATCGGAGAAAGTGGATAATTTAGTTGTGTTGTGAGGCATTCGGGTCTTGGAAGCAACTGGAACCCCGATGCCGTCTGGAATTTTGTCGGAAAATCGACTGGGAAAGGGGTTTTCTGGCAGGCACTAATTATATATCACGCTGTGAAGATTCACCACAAAAACCGGACTGCCTGTTCCGTTTCCCCTAAGCCATTCTCAGCAACAACACTTCCGCCTCACCTCAATGCATCTTGCCTTCTGCCAAGTGTCTTCTAAGCAAGACCGCGAGAAGCAGCGCCAACGTTGCCAGAAACAGGCCGAACGCGCTGCCGCTATCACCTCCTCCAAGAGTGCAGCCTCCACCGCCGTCGGTATCCACTTCCCCGGTTTCCGTTTCTTCCAGCGGCGGAATGACGTTATTGAGAGTAAAGTTCAACCTTGCCATGCGCACGTCGGAGAACTTGCCCTGTCCCCTGAGGCTTGTGATGTCTCCCTGTGGACTGGTAGCGCTATTGCTCAGTGAAAATTCCTCCCCGTTCTCGGTTCCGGCGTCATAGGGAAACAGGTCTACCGTGTGAGAGGTTCGCCAGTCATCCGATTCATCCAGTAAAGACAAAGCGGAAACGCCCACAAACCAGTCCGGGCTGGGACCGATCATCGAGAGAAGGGTAAACAAGGGATGAGTGGGGCTGAACTCGACTTCAAGGGTACTTGTACCCGTGGCGGAAGTGCCACCTTCCCTGACGATGGATTTTACAGTTCCTTTTTTTTCGGCATTGCTGATTTCTGTCTCAAACATGCCCGTGCTGCCAAGCTCCGCCACCCCTTCCACGCCAGCAGTGGCAATCTCGCCCTTTGCCCAGAAAGTCACATCGCTGTTGTGTACCGCGCCGATTAGCGTCGTGAAATGCGCACCGCCCACAACCCCGCCGGGCGTGCTGTCGGTGTTCCAGTTGCCTTCAAACGTTACAGTGTAGGTGACTGATTCCGAGTCTGTCTGTGCGTGGGCCGGTCTCGGCTGCGCGCCGGATATGATTACGACAAGGAGGAAAAGTCCCATTGCTGCCCGCCAAGTACCGCAAAAAATGCGAGAGAAGCGCGGTAGACATGTGCACTCCCGTGTGCAGATATTGTCCCGACGCGGTGGAACGGACATGCCTGACAGTCTGTCTGACTTCAACCTAACCATTTTAGGTAAAATAGTACCATTAATCTGGGACATTTTCGAATAAGGCGCACAGGAATTGCTCAAGAAATCCTACAATCCTCGCTGCATTCCTTGACAAAAACGACCTCCGTATAAGATACTTAGAGGCGGGGTTGAAATTACTTCCGCGCAGGAATCGGAATGGGTGGTTTCTTTATATGGCCTTTTTAGCTGAAATCTGGGAAAAAACATTCGACGCAAGCCAAAGCGCCATGCTGCTTGAAACATTCGGCGCAAGAGACTTATCGGAATTTCGTCCCTCATCAAAGCTTGAGAAAGTACTATCAAAAACGATAGAGCAAGAAAACATCACGCGTGAAGATGCACTCTACCTCACGGAGCTTTTTCCCAAGGAAATCCCTTTTCTTCTTCTGGCAGCGGCGGCAATAAGAAACCGCTCGAAGGGGAAAACCATAACCTACTCCAAAAACGTTTTCGTACCCCTAACCCAGCTCTGCAGGGACCGTTGCGGATATTGCACGTTCAAGATAGAGCCGGGAGACGGAGAGCTGCTCATGACTCCTGAAGAGGTCGTTCAGATGGCGAAAAAGGGGGCGCAGGCGGGATGCACGGAACTTCTTTTTGTTACGGGAGACAAGCCGGAACTCGCATACAAGGTATACCGCGACGCTCTCGGGGAAATAGGTTACGAAACAACCGCGGAGTACCTGATCGACATGGGAAAAACCGGGCTTGAACACGGAATCTTCCCCCATACGAACCTCGGGCTCTCAACCCCCGAAGAACTCTCCGGGTTCAGAAAAAGCAACCCCAGCATGGGTCTCATGCTCGAGAATATAAGCGAGAGGCTGCTTCGCAAGGGAAACGCACACCACGGCTGCGCCGACAAGGTCCCTAAGCTAAGGATGGAGACAATGGAGCACGCGGGCGAACTCAGCATTCCCTGGACAAGCGGCATACTGGTTGGAATCGGGGAAACGTTTGAGGAGAGAATCGATTCGCTTTACGCCCTGCTTGAACTCTCCCGCCGACACGGCCACCTGCAGGAAATAATAATCCAGAACTTCAACCCCAAGGAAGGGATAAAGATGGAGGAGTACCCTCCCGCCGATTTTCTTGAGATGCTGAAAACCGTCGCCATCTCGAGGCTCATATTCGGAGGGGAGATGAATATACAGATACCTCCCAACCTTAACAACAGGAACTTCACTTTCTACCTCGCGGCCGGAATAAACGATCTTGGCGGCGTGTCGCCTCTTACGATAGACTATGTGAATCCCGAGGCCCCGTGGCCGCAGGTCGAGAGAATGGAAAGGGAGGTAAGCGCTCTGGGCTACGAACTTCGGGAGAGACTTCCCGTCTACCCCGAGTACATAGACGAGCGGTGGATAGACCCATATGTTCTCGGCAAGGTAAGGGAGCGCGTCGATGAGAGGGGATACGTTCCCGCAAACTGAAAAATGGAAGATATAGCAAAGATAATAGACTCCATAGAGCAGAGAAGGCCCCTCGGCGTAGACGGGGTGATGTCGCGTGTAAACGGCACGACGGGCCGTATAATCGAGGACGCGCTTTCGGGAAAGGAGATTTCGGTTGAAGACGGAATTCATCTTTTCAGCGTAGAGGATACAGACGAGATATCCGCCCTGGCTCTGGCGGCCGACCAGATAAGAAAGCAAGACGTCGGGGACGTGGTTACTTACGTCGTTAACAGGAACATAAACTTCACTAACATATGCGACGTTTACTGCGGATTCTGCAATTTTATGGCGGACGAGGGGGACGACAGGGCCTACTTCCTCTCGATGGACGAAGTCGCGGAGAGAACCGTTGAGGCCTGGGAGATAGGCGCGACGGAGGTATGCATGCAGGGAGGCATGCATCCCGAGATAGACGGCAATTTCTACGTCGAGCTTATAAAGACGGTAAAAAAAGCCGTACCCGAGATGCACACCCACGCTTTCTCCCCCTACGAGATCTACTACGGCGCAAAGACTCTCGGCATAGAGGAAGAGGATTTCATAAGAAAACTCAAGGATGTTGGTCACAACACCTTCCCCGGCACCGCGGCCGAGGTCCTGGTTGAAGAAGTAAGAAAGGTAATCGCTCCCAGGAAGATACCAACCGAGGTATGGATAAGGGTGGTTAAAAAAGCCCACAAGGAGGGAATGAGGACCACTTCGACCATAATGTACGGTCACCTAGACAAGCGACATCATTGGGCCATACACCTCGGAATCCTGAGGGACATACAGAAAGAGACTGGAGGGTTCACGGAATTCGTGCCGCTTCGCTTCATTCCCTGGAACACGAGGCTATTTATTCACTCCAAGGGAAAGGTAAAAAAGGGCCCGACCGATCTTGACCAGATGAAAATGTATGCGGTCTCCCGTATGATGCTTCGGGGATGGATAAACAACATACAGGTTTCTTGGGTAAAGCAGGGACCCGAGTTCGCCCAGTTCTCTCTCACCGCCGGGGCAAACGATTTCGGGGGAACGCTCATGGAAGAGCAGATATCCCGTTTCGCCGGCGCAAGTTACGGACAGTACTTCCCGCCCGAGGAGTTCAGAAAACTCACCAGAGAAATAGGCAGAATCCCGGCCGAACGCGACACGACCTACGGGATACTAAGAACGTTTGAAAACGGCGGGGCCTGAAGACCTTCTCTCCCGTGCGCAAATCTTTTGTCCCGAAACACCCCGGCCGACACTGGTTTCCATGGAGAAATCAAAAATCGAAGATCTGAGCAGGACGCTTGCCACACAGATCCGGGGCGAGATAAGAAAAAGCCTCGTTGACCGGGCCATCTACAGCACGGACGCAAGCAACTACAGAATTCTCCCCGAAGCGGTCGTAATCCCGAAAACCCCCCGGGACATAGAGATCACCGTCTCCGAGGCCTCCGCCCGAGACATACCGGTCACGGTACGCGGGGCCGGGACAAGCCTTGCCGGACAGGCGGTAGGCGAAGGAATAATCCTTGACCTGTCAAAGTACATGAACAGGGTGATCGACGTGGATGCCGGAGGGAGGAAAGTCAGGGTGGAGCCCGGAATCTCGATCGACAACCTTAACAGGAACCTCTCGCCCCTCGGCCTCATGTTCGGACCGGATCCCTCAAGCGCAAGCGTTGCCACCGTAGGGGGGGCCGTCGCGAACAACGCCACGGGAGCTCACTCCATACTTTACGGAATGGCGGGCGATCACGTGATTTCCTCAAATGTCGTGCTCGCAGACGGGTCTTCTCTAGAGCTTTCCGGGGAAAATTACAAAAGACGCGGTGGAGGACCCGGCATTGCGGAGAGCCTTTTCGAAAAACTCGCCGCGCTTATAAAGGAAAGCGGAGAGCTTGTAAAAACAGACTTTCCAAAACACTGGAGAAGAGCTTCAGGGTACTCGCTCAACTATTTTCTGGACGAAGAGTTTAATCCCGCGAAACTTCTTGCCTCCTCGGAAGGCACCCTCGCGGTCTCAACCGATTTTGAGCTTAACCTCGTTGAAAAACCTCTCTCAAGCGCGCTTTGCGTCATCCCGTTTCGTGAAATCCCGGAGGCAATGGACTCAGTCTTGGAAATCCTCTCCCACAACCCCTCGGCGATAGAACTTATTGACGGAACCCTGATAGGTCTTGCGAGAAGAAAAAAAGGATTTTCCCATTCCCTCTCCTTCATTGACGGAACCCCGGGGTCCATTCTGGTGGTCGAATTCCAGGGAGACGACGAAAGACAGACCGGGGAGAGGGCGAAGAACCTTGTGAAGTCCCTTGATTCCGCTTTTGCCGTACTGGGGAGCGAGGAGCAGAAAAAAATCTGGGACGTAAGAAAGGCAGGGCTCGGAATCCTGATGAGCGACAGGGGTAGCCGGAAACCTGTGCCTTGCATAGAAGACGTCTCGGTTCCCGCGGAGAATCTGACCCGCTACACGAGGGACGTGACCTCGCTTCTTGACGAGTTCGGCCTCAAAGCCGCTTTCTACGGCCACGCAAGCACCGGATGCCTGCACATAAGGCCCCTTCTCGACCTTCGGGAGCAAAAGGGAGTATCCGACATGACAGCCCTTTCGGAGCGCACCCTCGAGCTTGTCCTTCGCTACTCGGGGGTAATGAGCGGAGAGCACGGAGACGGTCTCCAGAGAAGCTATCTTAACGAAAGACTCTTCGGAGAGGATCTTTACTCAGTAATGAAAAAACTAAAGGAGATATTTGACCCGCGGGGAGTGCTCAATCCGGGAAAAGTCGTCCGCGGGGCCGATTCTTCCTCAAATCTGAGGGCAAGAAAGTCTGAGGAAAGCATTAACACCTTTCTCGACTGGTCCCGGGAGGGAGGTCTCGCAGCGGCGGCCGCGATGTGCAACGGCCAGGGGGTCTGCAGAAAGACCGCCGACGGGATAATGTGTCCTTCCTACAGGGCGACCCTTGACGAAGGCGATACCACAAGAGCGCGCGCCAACCTGCTCCGGGAACTTCTGCTGGGCCATATGGACGCAGACACGATCTACGAGAAAGGATTCTACGACGTTTTCGATCTTTGCGTGGGATGCAAGGCGTGCCGTACCGAATGTCCTTCCGGGGTTGACGTCGGCAAGATGAAAACCGAGTTCCTGGCTCTCTACAAGAACAAAACAGGGTTTACGGCAAGAGACAGCCTTTTTGCCCGAGTGCACGAGATAAGTTCCGTGCGTAGCACCCTTCCCCGCTTTTTAAACCGGGCACTTGAGAGTTCTTTTTCCCGAGGGCTGCTTTCGCTCGCGGGAATTTCCCGAAGAAGATCACTCCCCCAGATTGCCGAAGACACTTTCAGCAGGTGGTTCCGCAAAAGGAAGAGAAATCCCCGGAACGGAAAACAGGTGGTTTATTTCCACGACACGTGGTCTGAGTTTTTCTACCCCGAGATAGGAAAATCTGTCACCGGGGTGCTTGAAAGCCTAGGGTTCCAAGTGATTTTGGAGAAACAGAGAAAATGCTGCGGGCGACCGATGCTGAGTACCGGCATGGTGGAGAAAGCCAGGGAAAATGCTGTTCACAACGTAAAGGTTCTCTCAGATTACGTCAGAAGGGATATCCCGGTGGTCTTTTCAGAACCCAGCTGCCTCTCCGCGTTTCGGGATGAATACGCCGATCTCCTTCCAGATAACGAATCCCTTGACGTGCTCCTTCCAAACATACACTCGGTCTGCGAATTTGTCTGCGCGCAAGGTGGTAACTTCCCGGGTCCCGGGAAGCAAAGAAACGGGAGGATACTCGTTCACGGACACTGCCACGAAAGATCGGCTGGCGATTTCGAAAAAACCCTGTCGCTCCTTAACGATCTGGGATACGATGCTAGGTCAAGCGACGCCGGGTGCTGCGGCATGGCGGGAAGCTTCGGTTACGAAAAAGAGCACTACGAGATATCAAAAGCCATGGGAGAGTGCGGTCTTTTCCCGAAAATAAGGAACTCGGGAAAATCGGAAAGGGTCTGCGTAACGGGCATATCATGTCTCGAGCAGGTCTCCCATTTCACCGAGGCAGTTCCGGTTCACGTAGCCCTGCTTCTCGAAGAATGCATATCGGCTGAAGATGTAAAATAACCACATCCCTGTCATAGAAGAGACCCGTTCTTGCCGGTAAGATAGAAACCATGGGATTTCCGCAAATCATAGGACACGAACCCCAGAAGGAGTTTCTTCGCAATTCAGTCCGCAAAAACCGGATCTCGCATGCATACCTTTTCTCAGGACCCGAGGGTGTGGGGAAAAAACTGGTCGCGATCGGTTTCGCAAAACTCATAAACTGCGCCGAGGGCGGGGCGGAGAACCTTGACTGCGAATGCACCTCGTGCGCGAAAACCGAAAAAGGCTTTAACCCCGACGTTTTAATGTTCGGATACCCGGGCGAGAAGACGATAAAAGTGGATCATGTAAGACAGGACATAGAGCGTCTGATTCACCTGGCACCCTATGAGAACCCTTACAAGGTCTTCATAATCGACGGCGCGCAGAGAATGAACTTTAACGCCCAGAACGCATTCCTGAAAACCCTTGAAGAGCCGCCGCCGAACTCCGTCATAATCCTCATAACGACGCTTGCGGACCTGCTCATGCCGACTATAAGGTCAAGATGCCAGTCGGTGGTCTTTCAGCCCCTTGAGGCAGAGCAGGTAAGAGAATTTCTGGAAAAGGAGAAATCTAGCCAGAATGACCTGGAGCTTGTCTCGAAAATATCGGGAGGCAGCATCTCAAGGGCTCTTGGTACCGATGAGGATTACCTTCGCAAAAGGACTGAATACGTAGACTGCCTGATGGCCGTTGACCCCCAAAAGCCTATCACCCTCTTTGATTCCGTGGAGAGAATACAGAAAGACATAAAGGGCGGAGGGCCGCAGGAATTGAAGACGGTCTTTGACGTTCTCTCGACATGGCTTCGGGATTCAGTGGTTCTTAAAACCTCCGGGAAAAAGGAAGAAATAGTAAACACCGACCTCATTGAGCAGCTAAGCGAATATTCGGGAAAGAGGAACGTATCTGAACTTCTGGGCAAATTCGCCACTCTTGAAGAAACCATGGCGCGGATCTCGGAGAATAATGCAAACGTCGAGGTTTCTCTCGAGAATCTTCTCCTGAGGCTCTCCCGGTAGCAATATCAATTCGCCCGGGGCTTCTTAACCCGGTCTTAGCGTCCTGAAAACGGATTTGCCCGGCAACCGTTCCTGATAACCGCAATAACAGTATTTTTTACCAGGAGTGGCGGTATTTCTCAGGCCAGGCATTCCCGACTGATTCGCTGTTTTTATATTTTAAGCGGATTTTTCGCAGTGCTGTATGATACGATATGGATTTTACACAACGAATGTGGCCAAAAACTTAGCACGAGAGGTAGGATGATATATGCGTAATCTGATCCTAGTCATGATAATTTTTCTGTTCTCCGCTCCTCCGGCGTTTGCCGACGAGGCCACCGATGAAAACGAAGTCTTGAGGCAACGTATCGAATATCTGGAGCGGGAACTGGAAATAACCCGGAAAAAACTCGCGGAGTCGGAATCCCGGGTAGCGCCAGCGCCCCAAGAGCCGGAAGAACCTGAGAAAAGTCCGATCAGAATCGGCGGAGCGATGCGCGTCAACCATGCCTACGGCGATTACTCAGGGCGCAGGGGCGAGAACATCGGAGACTCGGATTTCGAACTGCTGCGCCTAAATGTCGACCTTGACTACAACGGCGTTATCGGAAGAGCCGAATACCGGTACTACGATGACTATAGCATGATGCACACTGCATGGCTCGGATACGCCTCGGACGCTTACGGCACCTTCAAGGCAGGTATTGTACGCGTTCCTTTCGGACCGGGCCCATGGGGCGTTTCGAACAGCTGGTTCTTTGATCAGCACTACTACGTCGGGCTTGCGGACGACATGGACCTGGGAGCAAGATGGACGAAGGCCTTCGGCGACCTTACGGTCGACCTTGCCTACTATCTTCAGGACGAAGGACACTGGGACGGAAGCAGCCGCGACAGTGCCCGATACAGTTACGACCCCGTAAAGTGGAGCAGCGGAGCCGACTCGGACGGGAACGTCACCGATTTCGGAGAAAACGGTTTTGAGGAAGAACATCAGGTAAACCTGCGCATTATCTACGCGAGCGAGAGCATCGGGGATATCGGGATGTCGTTTCAGTACGGAAGGCTTGAAGGAACGAATGTGGATGACTCAGGCGCCGACCACCTTGCGGTCTCAGCTCACGCGGTGACCCCGCTTCGGGATTTCTCTCTTCACTCCCAGCTGTCCTATTACAGATACGACATTACGGACAAGACTCCCTGGGGAACCGGCGACCTTATTCCCATGGGGGCCTTTAACTTCGCATGGCCCGTGGCGTCAGAGGCATGGCTGCCGGCTGTTTCCCTCAGGTACAACGGCCTTGAGGGTTCAGATATAGCGTGGCTTGACGGCGTCACGCCCTATATCGAGTGGAGTTCCATCCTCAAGACAACAGAAAATTTCAACAACAGCTCCCTCTGGACTTTCGGCGCTCTCTGGTACTGGGGTTCTCTATATATCTACACCGATTTCGGGCTCAGCGACGGTAATTTCTTCGTCGGCGCGGAAGGAGACGAATACGACAATATCTACGACGGGGTAAACGATTTCGGCGCCAGCGGAAACAACAGGTGGCACAAGCGCTTTAACATTAACGTGGGCTACTATTTCACTCTTTACGAATAAAGATCGAGGAGACATAAAGTGGAACACGGTCACCAGGCAGGGCAAGACAACCTTCAGATATTCGGTCTTGATATAAACGTCCCGGTATTTGTGACCTCGGGGATCGTCACGCTCGCTTTCATAGTCGGGGCTCTGATTTTCCAAGAAAAAGCGACGGAAGTGCTGGGGACTCTTCGCATATGGATTACCACCCAGTTTGACTGGCTTTTCATGAGCGCCTGCAACATATGCGCGCTGTTTTGCCTCTTTCTGATTTTATCCCCGCTCGGCAAAGTGCGCCTCGGCGGTTCAGACGCGGTTCCCCGATACTCTAGAGTCACTTGGTTCTCCATGATATTTACGGCGGGGGTCGCCATCGGTCTGCTGTTCTACGGCGTACTGGAACCGGTCTACTATTTCCAGAATCCCCCCTTGGGAATCGATCCTTCCGATACCAAGGCGGCTCAAGCCATCAGCATATCCGCAGCAACCTTCCACTGGGGACTCTCCGCGTGGGCATTTTACGCGACCGCAGGCCTTGGCCTCGCTTTTTTCTGCTACAACAGGGGACTGCCTCTCACGATCCGTTCTGCATTCCACCCCCTTCTCAGCGAACGCGTATGGGGCTGGAGCGGACATCTTATAGATACGCTCGCCATATTCGCCACATTGTTCGGTCTCGCCACATCACTCGGCCTTGGCGCGAAACAGGCCGTGGCAGGCCTTAACTATCTGTTCGGAATTCCGGCAACCGAAATGGCCCAAGTGGTGTTTGTAATCGCAACCACTTCCCTTGCCACTATTTCGGTGCTGAGCGGACTGGATGTGGGCATTAAACGCCTGAGCCAGTTCAATATCGCTCTTGCCCTGCTTCTGCTGCTGTTCGTTCTCATAGCGGGACCGACGCAGTATATATTTAACAGCTTCTTTGTGGGATTTGCGGATTATTTCGCCAAGGTCATATCTCTTAGCAGCTGGATAGGGAGAGAGGATACGGATTTTCTGCATGGCTGGACAACTTTTTACTGGGCCTGGTGGATTTCATGGACGCCGTTTGTCGGAATGTTCATCGCCCGTATCTCAAGGGGGCGGACCGTCCGTGAATTTATTATCTGCGTCCTTTTCCTGCCAGCACTGTGCTCTCTGCTGTGGATGAGTGTTTTCGGCGGCACGGCCATCCACCAGCTGCTCTTTGACGGCTACACAGGCGTGTCCCAGATAATCACGGAGTGGAAACCGGAACTTGCGCTGTTCAAAATGCTTGAACTGCTGCCAATGGCACAACTGGCTTCATTTGTCAGCGTCGTTCTTCTTATAATCTTCTTCGTTACGTCATCGGATTCCGGTTCGCTTGTCATCGACATCACGTCGGCTGGCGGAAAGCTTGAACCTCCCACGGGCCAGCGCGTGTTCTGGTGCACCTTGGAAGGCGCAGTCGCCATCGCCCTGCTTCTCGGTGGAGGGCTGAAATCACTGCAGGCGGCTTCAATCACAGCCGGACTTCCGTTTTCTATCCTGCTCATCCTGATGACGGTTAGTATATGGAAGGGACTCAGAGACGAGACCCGCTAACAGGAACAAGAAATAAGGTTTTCAACACAAATGCGGTAGTTCAGCATCGGTTTCCGTCAAATGAAGCGAGAAAAAAAACCGCTACGGGCATCTAGCATCTACAAAGGACGCTCTTACCGGCGCGGGCGGGACAATGTAAGGATATTCGGGCTTGACCTCCACGTCCGGGCATTCCTCGTTTCCGCGCTTGTGATCGTCATCTTCGTTGCCGCCGGGACAATCTTTCAGGAAGAAACGGCCGAGCTCTTCGCAAACGCCCGTCACTGGGTCGTCACGCAATTCCACTGGCTGTTCATGAGCGTAGCCAACGTCATACTGGTTTTCTGCCTGCTGCTGATCGTCTCACCGCTCGCCAAGGTACGTCTGGGCGGACGGGATGCGAAACCGGACTACTCGTATGCAAGCTGGTTTGCCATGATCTTTTCGACGTCGGTAAGCGCAGGATTCCTGTTTTTCGGAGTGATTGAACCGGTACACCATTTTCAGAATCCTCCGCTCGGCATCGACCCTTCCGACACCAAAACCGCTTTTGCAGCGGGCATGGCGGGGGCTATTTTTCACTGGGGGCTCCACGGATGGGCGATATTCGCCGTCGTGGGCCTGTCAATGGCTCTTTTCTCCTACAACATGGGCATGCCGTTTTCCCTGCGTTCGGTGTTCTATCCCGTTTTAGGCAACCGCGTATGGGGCTGGAGCGGGCACCTGATCGAAGCGCTGGCGGTATTCTCCACCCTGTTCGGGATTGCAGTCTCGATCGGTCTCGGAGCCGAGCTGATAACCGGTGGAATTGATTACCTGTTCTCGATTCCCCCGACCGATCTCTCCAAGGTGGTGCTGATCGCCTTGGTGGCGCTGACGGCGATGGCGGCTCTACTGACCGGGATAAATACCGGAATCGGTCGCCTGAGCCGAATCAACATAATCCTCGCGGTGTCGCTGATGCTGTTCATCATTGCAGCCGGACCGACGCTTGACATCCTCCGCCACTGCCTGGACTCAACCGCCACTTATATCATGAGCATAGCGTCCCTCAGCATCTGGACAGGACGCGAGGACATGGATTTTCTGCACGAATGGACCATCTTTTACTGGGCTTGGTGGTTCTGCTACGCACCGTTTGTCGGAATGTTCATCGCCCGCATCTCCAGAGGCAGAACCGTGCGCGAGTTTCTGTTTTTCGTGCTCATACTGCCGACCATTTTCTGCGTGCTCTGGATGAACGCCTTCGGAGGCACGGCTGTTCACCAGTTTCTGATCGACGGTTACACCGGGGTGACAGAAACGGTCGCGGTGGGGCTTCATGGACTCGCTTTGTTCAAACTGCTGGAGACGTTTCCGCTGACACATGTGTTCAGTCTTGTGAGCATCGTCATGTTGTTTTCTTTTCTCGTCGTCTCGCTTGATTCCGGGTCTCTGGCCGTTGATTCCATAACAGCCGGGGGCAAGCTGAATACGCCCGTGCGCCAACGCGAGTTCTGGTGCTTTATAGGGGGATTGATCCCCGCCGTGCTGATACTCGCAGGCGGATTGGGGTCATTTCAGGCCGCAGTTATCGTTGTAAGTCTTCCGCTCGCCGTTTTGTTCGTCGTGATGCTTTTCGGTATCTGGACAGGACTTCGCCGCGAGTTGCACCACCCACATCATCCGAGACAGCCATCCCGCAAAGACGTCGGTTAAGGAGTTTCGTACAAATATAATTGAAATACTGTTTGGTTATGTTTTATTAATCGCAATACTGACTCTCCTTCTAAGGAATTGAAAACACATGGGGAAAAAGCCGTTCTACGTAACAACACCTATTTACTATGTAAATGATGTGCCACACATCGGCCACGCCTACACGACCATAGCGGCCGATACGATCGCAAGACACAAGGCCGCCTCGGGACATGAAGTCTACTTTCTTACGGGAACGGACGAGCACGGGAGAAAAATAGAACAGACCGCCCAGACAAATGAAGAGACTCCCATAGGGCTTGCCGACAGGGTGGTAGTGAAGTTTCAGGACCTATGGAAAGTTCTGGGCATCTCGAACACTGATTTCATAAGAACCACGGAACCGCGCCACCACGAGGCGGTTTCCGAGATATGGAGTCTGGTGCAGAAAAACGGTGACATATACCTTGACGAGTACGAGGGGTGGTACGACGTAAGAAACGAAGCTTTCATAACCGAAACCCAGCTTGAAGAAATAATGAAGCTTCCCGAAGAAAGCCGCCCTCACATCGAAAAAATAAAGGAGCAGAGCTACTTCTTCAGGCTCTCTCGCTACCAAGAGCCTCTTCTTCAGCATTACAGGGAACATCCCGAGTTCATAAAACCTGATTACAGAAGAAACGAGGTCGTGAGCTTCGTCGAGGGAGGTCTCAGGGACCTGAGCGTAAGCAGAACGAATTTCTCATGGGGAATCCCGGTCCCCGACTCAGAAGGACACGTGGTATACGTCTGGTTCGACGCCCTCACAAATTACCTGACGTCACTGGGTTTCCCTGAAAAGACCGGGGATTTTGAGAAGTTCTGGCCCGCGGACATTCACCTCGTGGGAAAAGACATACTCAGGTTCCACGCTGTATACTGGCCCGCGTTTTTGATGTCTGCGGGACTCCCTCTTCCGAAAACAGTCTTCGCACACGGATGGTGGACCGTGGAAGGAGAGAAGATGTCGAAATCGCTTGGAAACGTGGTTGACCCTTACGAGGTAGTGGAGGAGTTCGGTTCCGAGATATTCCGCTACTTTCTGCTTCGCGAAATACCTTTCGGACAGGACGGGGACTACTCGAGGAAATCGCTTGTAAGCCGCGTTAACGGGGAGCTCGTAAATGGACTCGGGAATCTTGTGAGCCGCTCTCTCGGGATGATAGAGAGATACCTTGGGGGTGTCGTTCCTGAGCCCTCCGAGCTATCGGAAAGCGAGAAGGAAATAGAGGATTCCTATCGCGAAACAGTCCTCCAGGTCCGCTCGGATCTCGAAGAACTCGCCTTTAACAGGGCTCTTTCCCGCATATGGGAGTTCATAGCGCTCGTAAACAGGTACGTCGATAATACGGCGCCCTGGAAACTCGCGAAACAAGAAGAACAGAGCAAACGACTCGGGACGGTGCTCTGGACGCTTGCCGAGAGCATCAGAGTGATTTCCCTTCTCGTCTACCCGTTTCTGCCGGAGACCGCCCACGAGATCCGAAGGAAAATCGGTCTCCCTCCCGAAGTCGACACAGAAGATGCGGACTGGGGGGGCACGAAACCCGGAACGGCAATAAAAAAGGGAGAAAACCTCTTCTCGAAAATAGCGGAGAAAAAAGAATAAACTTCTTTGTCCGCCTCTAAAATCTCAGCTCCCGGCTGCAAGGAGCCGATCGGCTTTCCTTATTCGCGAAATTTGTTCCATACCCAACATTCCTAATTGCAAAACGCCAGGAAATATGATTAAGGGCACTTCTAAAAATTAGTTTGCGGCTCAAGATTGAGGACAATTCCCCATT